>DASVNY010000721.1:0-8837 GCA_036383615.1 Chitinophagaceae bacterium | reverse complement strand
GATGTTGTTTCGTCGCCGGATTCATATTTGATTGTTGAAGGCGTATTAAATGTAGGTGGAGCTACAACGATACGGATCAGCAGGTCAACAGGAATTAATTCGACGGGGCTGGCTCCTGAATTAAACGCACAGGTTTTTGTCGAAGGAAAGGATAACACAACGAGAACTGTGCCCGGAACAGGAGGAGGTAATTATTCGTCGGCCAACCTCAACCTTGAGCTTAGTAAGGAATACAGGGTGCGCATCCGGACAACATCGGGAAAAGAATATCTTTCTGCATATGTTATAGCCAGGGAAACTCCTGCTATTGACAGTATTGGTTGGAGAAGAGATAATGAAGGGGTAAGATTATATGTCAACACACATGATGCAACAAATGCTACAAGGTATTATCGATGGGATTATGAAGAAACCTGGGAGATACAATCATATTTTAATTCGATATACATTTATAACCGTAACACTAATACTATCAGGGAAAGATTGTTTTCTGAGCTGGTTCGTCGTGGGTGGAAATACAATAATTCAAGCAGCATCTTGTTGGCTTCTTCTGCCCGGCTGCAATCCGATATTATTTTTGAAGCGCCCCTCCGATTCATAGGAAATAACGATGAAAAGCTGGCTATCAGGTATAGTATTTTGCTAAGGCAGTATGCCCTGGATAAGGAAGCGTATGATTTTTTTGAATTGATGAAAAAGAATACAGAAAGTATCGGAACTATTTTTGATCCACAACCTTCTGAAATAAGAGGAAACATTTCCTGCGTTACTGATCCCGACGAACTTGTTATTGGATTTATAACAGCATCAACCATCACTGAAAAAAGGATATTTATTTCTAATGCTCAATTACCCGGGTGGAGATATTTTGAATCATGCCAGACACAAAATGTGCGCAATCATCCTGATAGTATAAAAGCTGCTTTTTTGGCGGGCCAGTTAGAACCTTATGATGGGGATATACCCATCCTGCCATTGTACTATTATGCTTCTGCTCCCACGTGTGTTGATGTCACAAAAAGAGGTGCGTCACTTATACAGCCTTCTTATTGGTAAACCATGAAAGTAAAAATGACCAATAGTATGAATAAAGTCGCGGTTTGTTTTGTGTTAATGCTATTGCCCTTCCTGATGCATGGCCAGACTGGGTTGAAGGAAACATCTTTTTCGGAACGACTTTATTTGAATACAGACAAAGAGCTTTATCTCGCTGGTGAGATCATATGGTTTAAAATATATTGCACGAATGGTGATGATAATCCTGTTACCATTAGCAAGGTTGCTTATGTAGAGATACTGGATAGAAATAATAAACCGGTGATACAAGGAAAAGTGGTCTTGACGGACAATGTTGGCAATGGTTCTTTTTATTTACCTCTTACAGTTAATTCTGATTATTACATAATAAGAGCCTATACAAGTTTGATGAAGAGCCAGGGTAGTAACTCTTTTTTTGAGAAGAGATTGTCAGTTATTAACACTTTGAAGCCAGTGACTGCTAAGAGTATAAATAAGGATACTTCAGCAATTCGCCTGGTCCTTCAACCGGAAAGCGGGCAATGGGTAGAAGGAATTGAATCAAAAATTGCTTTTCGGCTTACCGATAAATATGGAGTAGGACTAAATCTTAACGGGGCAATAATTAATAGTGGCGGCGATACAGTAAAAAGAATTGTTGCTGACCGTTTCGGCACTGGTAGTTTTATATTACGTTCTTCACCTGCTGAAAAATATAAAGCATCTTTCCTGTTACCAGGAGGAAGATCATTCGAGCAATCGCTGCCAATGGCTGAAAAAACCGGTTATGTAATGGGCATGACTGATGAGGACAATAAAGTAATTAAAATAAAAATTGAAGCCAGGGTAAATAACAGCGGTAAAACAGGAGAGACTGTTGTCCTGCTCAATAATAATGGCGGGACAAAAATCTTGCAACAGGCATTTTTGTCTTATGAGAACGGGTTGACCGTGCAAATAGATAAACAAAAACTAAGCGAAGGGATAAATTCTATAGTTCTCGTTAATAGCGATCAGCAAGTTGTTGGCGAAAGACCAGTTTTTATTCGTTCAAAGACCGATCTGCCTGCAGCAATACAGGTTGACAAACAGGCGCCAGGCACAAGACAGCCGGTTAATATCAATGTTTCATTTAGCCAGGAAATAAAGCAAAATGATCTGGTAAATTATTCTGTTGCTGTCTATCGCATCGATACACTTAGCCTGAACAATTCTGCTTATCATTCTTTTTTATCGGGTCTAAAGAGTTTTACCGGATCACCCGGGTATTTTTCAAGTGATGCAGATGGAGATATTGATAAGGCCCTGGATAATCTTGTTTTAACAAGCGGGCAGAGCCATTTAAAAAATAATAGCAGTTATTCCGGGCGGGGCAAAGCCTGTTCATTCACTCCCGAATACAACGGACATTTTATTACAGGAAAAGTTGTGAGCACTAATGATGGCAGCCCGGCAGCTAATATGGATTGCTTTTTAACCACTCCTTCCACACCATTTGGTTTTCATATAGCCAGGAGCGATAGCATGGGTATAGTGAGGTTTGAGGTTAAAAATTATTATGGCCCCGGGGAAGTAATAGGCCAGGTTGTTGGACCTGGCAATTACAAGATCGAGTTCTTCAACCCTTTTACGGAACAAGCTTCTTCTCTGGATCTGCCTGAGTTTGCAGTATCTCCCACTGATGAGGAACTGCTTTTGCAAAAAAACATTTCCATGCAGGCCCAGAATATTTATCATGGAGATAGCTTGCGAAAGTTCATGATGCCCAATTTGCCGGATACTCTTCCTTTTTTTGGGAAGGCGGAATTTGTCTATAAGCTGGATGATTATAAGCGCTTTGCTACAATGGAAGAAGTGTTAAGAGAATATGTGACGCCAATTAATGTGCTATTACGAAATGGAAGCTTACAGATGAGCATTTTTGATGAGGCTGCTGATGAGATCTATCGTGATAATATACTTGTATTAGTAGATGGAGTGCCGCTCAAAGACTACAATAAAATATTCAGCTTTGATCCACTCAAAGTAAGAAAACTCTCAATCGTGCCGAGAAAGTATCTATATGGCACTGGCTTTTTTTCCGGCATTGCCAGTTTTGAAACATATAGCGGCAAATTCGAAAATTCAGTGGTTGATCCTTCTCTTACAGTTGTTGATTATGATGGTTTTCAAATGCAAAGAAAATTTTATTCACCTGATCATGCTTTGATGAATGGCGATAAAACTCCTGACATGCGTTCTACTTTATACTGGGCGCCAGAGCTGGTTTCTTCAACATCGGCGAGCACTGATCTTCATTTCTACACCTCCGATCTGAAAGGAAAATTTATTGTTGTGGTAGAAGGGCTAAGCAATAGTGGCAACCCCGTTAAGGGTTCTGCTATATTTGAAGTTCGGTAATACCAGGATCAGTTCAGCTCACCAGCCTGCTCATGATCATCATACTGATCCCTTAGTTTCAATAATTCTTTTTTCAATTGCTGAACAGTAGTTTGATGAGCCGCGGATCGAATAAGATTTTTTTGTTCAGCAGGATCTTTTAACAGGTCATAAAGCTCCCATTCATTCACTGTGTAGAAATAGATCAGCTTGTATCTTTCTCCCCTGATAGCAAGATGAGGAATAACCGTATGATCTTTTCCAAATTCATAATAATGGTAGTACAAATATTTTCTGGCGATAGTTGCTTGCTTGCCGGTAACCAGTGGTTTCAAACTGATGCCCTGCATGGAGGAAGGGGTCTTTGCATTAGCGATATCAAGAATAGTGGGAGCGAAATCTATATTCTGAACCATCGTGTTCGTCACGGTTCCGGGCTTGATATACCCGGGCCATTTCATTATTAGCGGCGTTTGCATAGACACATCATACGCAAACCGTTTATCAAACCATCCGTTTTCACCCAAATAAAAACCCTGGTCACTGGTGTAAATGATCGCTGTATTATTGCTAAGCTTGTTGTCTTCAAGATACTTTACCAGGCGACCTACACTTTCATCGATCGAAGCGATGCAGGCTAAATAATCCTGCATGTACCACTGGTATTTGTATTTGAGTAATTCTTTCCCGGATAACTTTTTATCACGGATCAATTGACCTCTTTCAGCATAGATCTCTTCAAACCTTTTCCTTTCGGCTTCCGGCATTCGCCGCATAATGGCATTATAGGTCGCTATATCCTCAGCATCCGGTTTTAATCCGGGAATATCGTTAAGATATTTAGGGTCGATCTTAAGATCGCCGCATAAACGCATATCTCTTAAAATGCTCATGCTTTGAGTGCGCCAGGCGCTGCCATGTCCTGCTGTATCTGCATACAAAGTCGGGGGTTCGGGAAAAGTTCTTGTATGAAATTGTTCGAGATATTTCAAAGCCGGTTCAAAATTTCTATGTGGCGCTTTGTGATGAAAGAATAATGCGAAAGGCTTGTTTTTATCCCGGCCATTGAGCCAGTTGATAGCATCATCAGTGATAACATCAGCAGAATAACCCTTTTCAGTTATCGTGTCACCGTTCATCGTTATCATTCTTGTATCAAAATACTGACCCATACCCGGTAATATTCTCCAGTAATCAAAACCAGTGGGATAAGAATGTAAATGCCATTTACCTATTAAAGCCGTTTGATAACCCGCCTGGCCCAGCCAATGCGCAATAGTGGTTTTGGAAGAATCGAAACGGGTGCGGTTATCCCTCACCCCATTCTTATGAGAATGCTGCCCTGTAAGTAAAGTGGCTCTTGCGGGAGAGCAGATCGAATTGCCAACAAAAGCCTTGTTGAACTTTATTCCTTCTTTCGCTAACCGATCGATATTCGGTGTGGCAATAAACTGTTTATTATAGGCGCTGATAGCGTCATTATCATGATCATCGCTCATGATGTAAATGATATTGGGCCGCTGCTGTGAAAATACGGTAGGGCTAATGCATAAAAGCAGGAAAAACAACGATTTCATAAATGCTATTAGTGCTTGTAATTTACATTTTTCATTTTTATCAGTAGCTTTGGTCTATTAAAACACTTATATGAAACGATTCATTATTTTACTAGTGGCCATAACAACAGTTTGTTATGTCAATGCACAGGGAAGTGGGAAAGCCAAAAAGGGAAAAGGAAACCTGGCTGAGAAGGTGAGCAAAACGGCAAAAGACAAGGATAAGGACAAGGATGAAAAGCAAAAGCATGAAAATGCAGTATGGGGAGGAACAAATGATACAGATGGCGGTGGCCCCAAACCATCAAAGAACCAGCCGGCTAAAGTAAGAGCTGCTTTTCAAAGAGATTATCCAAATGCTACAAGTGTTAGCTGGAGTAAATATCGTGGCGACTGGACAGCTACTTTCAGAAATGGCCCCTTTATCTCAACAGCTATTTACCATGCTAATGGAGATAGAAAAGATACAAGGACCGTTATACCTAAAGAACAGGCTCCTGTTAAAATCTTAGATATTTTTAAGAAGAGAACGGATACTAAAGTAGAGGATGTGGTTAAAATCGAAGAACCTAAAACAAACAGGTTGCTTTACAGGATTAAGGAATTTGTAAAAGAGAAAACAAAATATCAGCACTACGATGCGGATGGCAACCCGGTTGAATACAATTACTGATCGTTAATATAATATTACATGGAGTTCGGCCGTGTACCTGAAAATGAATTGGAAAACATTGATTTCAGGTTACCGGCCGAACCTGTTTTTAATAAAACCATATTACCTGGCAAGCGGGTAACATCTCCAAAGATCTATCTGGGCTGCGCAAAATGGGGACGGGTAGAATGGGTAGGAAAACTCTATCCTCCCAAAACAAAAGAGAAGGATTTTCTTCAGCATTATGTGCAGCATTACAATTGCATTGAGTTAAATGCCACTCACTACAAGATTTATGGCGAGAACGGTATCCGTAAATGGGCAGAGAAAGCAAACGGAAAGGATTTCATGTTTTGCCCAAAGATGTACCAGGGCATCACTCATCGCGGCTCGCTGAAAGGAAAAGATTTTCTTACTAATGAATTTTTCAGAGGCATCGTAGCTTTTGGTGAATACCTGGGTCCCATCTTTGTGCAGGTAAGCGATAGTTTTTCACCAAAAAGAAAGACAGAGTTATTCGATTACTTATTGTCGTTGCCAAAGGATCTTCAATTCTTTTTGGAGGTAAGGCATCCTGGTTGGTTCGCTAAGGAAAAAGAACGGGATGATATGTTCAATTTCCTGAGAGATCATAACATGGGCGCTGTGATAACGGATACGGCGGGAAGAAGAGATTGTGCACATATGCATCTCACCGTTCCCAAAACATTTATCCGTTATGTTGGCAATAGCCTGCATAGCTCTGACTATAGCAGGTCGGATCAATGGGTGGAAAGAATGAAACACTGGATCAACCAGGGCATCGAAGAATTATATTTTTTCATGCATATGCATGATGAAGCCACTTCGCCGGAGCTGACAGTTTATCTTGTTGATAAAATGAATAAGGAACTTGGCATCGAACTTATAAAACCAAAATTTATTGAGAATGGAGTGGCGCAGAAACCAAAACCCAAACAAAGAGGCTTATTTGATTAATGCACTTCAAATAATTCATCCCATCTTGTAGTATATCTGCCGCTGATATGATTTTGCTGCATCTTCCAGTTTCTTGTGGTGCCGCTGGCCGCAAATTTCAGAACATCATCCCGCTGACTGAAATTGATATTGTCTATCATATCCATCAATTTCCGTTCACAGTTTTTTGTTTCAGGTAAAAAGAGATTGCCTTGTATAGAACTGTCGGGAACAATACCACTGAGCATCACGCCGGCTTTTTTATAGAACTGTCCTTTTTCAAATAATTTATCTACTAACTGCACGGCAGGTTTTATCAACTCATTGGTAAAAGAAGTGGCGGCGGGAAGCGTGGCATAGCTACTGATGGTTCCATACTTTTTAAAATTGAGCTGGTGGTCCTGGTCCTTGGTTACCACAAACACGCTTACGATTTTTGCCGCGCCATGTTGTCTCCGTAATTTTTCGGCAGCTCTTGATGTGTAAGTGGCCACTGCTTCTTTGATAGATTCAATATCGCCTACAGGATTACCAAACATGCGGGTGGTGGCGATCATTTTTTTATTTACCAGTTCATCTTCCATGTCTTTTGCCGGCTCCCCTTTTAATTCTTTAATAAGCCGCACGCCAACAACCCCACCTAAATGTGTTTTTCCAAACTCTTCACTCATACGACTTAATTGCAGTGCATCATAAATGCTCCACAGTTCTTTGAGCTTTTGTGCATATTGCCAACCCACTCCCCAGATATCTTCAACCTGTGTTTGCCTCAATGCGGCAATACATTTTTCTTCTGTATCAAGCACCATCACTCCATTATATTGCTGCGGATGTTTTTTTGATATGCGATTCGCCACTTTGGCTAACACTTTTGTGGGCGCAACACCTATGGATACTTTGATGCCCGTCCATTCTTCCACATTTTTTTTTATCTCTTCGGCAATGGCCTGTAATTCGTTTGCAGGAAAAATGCTGAGATCGAGAAATGCTTCATCAACAGAATACACTTCCACATGTTGTTTGCCCAGCATAAAACGAAGTGTTTCCATTACCCGCCAGCTCAGGTCGCCATACAAATTGTAATTGGATGAAAAAACAGCGACATCATGTTTTTTAATAAGCGGCTTTGCCATAAAAAAAGGCCCGGCCATTTCTACTCCCAGCTTTTTGGCTTCATTGCTTCTTGAAATGATGCAGCCATCGTTATTGCTAAGCACAACAACGGGTCTTCCTTCAAGGTGGGGCTTGAACAGCCGCTCACAGGAGCAGTAAAAATTATTACAATCAATAATAGCTTTCATCGGGCTGCTTATACAGGATGAATAACATAGGTAACCACTCCCCACACAGAGAAATTAGTGAACTCGGCGAGGTTGATATTTTTGAACCGGTCGTTCTCAGCAATAAGAAAGGCCGAAGAAAAATTTTTGTGAAAGCGACGCACCAGTAATTCTCCATTCAGTATCGCTACAATGATCTTTCCATTGGCCAGTTTAAGCGAGCGGTCAACGATGAGCACATCGTTATCGAAAATGCCGGCATCACGCATAGCATCTCCCTTCATCCGGAAGAAAAAGGTAGCCGGTTTGTTTTTCACCAGTTGCTCGTTGAGGTCAATACCTCTTTCCATGTAATCGTCGGCAGCGGCGCCAAAGCCGGTGGCATTCGCCGTTTTCACTTCCTGTTGTGTGAACTGTTTTGAGCCCTTATAGGCAGCGCCATAAAATTCTTCCCCTTCCATAAAAAATATTTTTTGTAAAGCTAAAATAATTAGTAAATTTATGCTAAGAAAATGGGTAAGTATTTTTTTGGTTTAAAATGGATGGGATATGAAAACTATTGTCAATACTATTCCTGGTTACCGGGTGTATGAGTATTTGCTGGTCCTGAATCCGCATGAGGAATTATGGGGCAGGATCATGAAAGTGAAAGAGGAATTTGCGGAGAAATATGATACAGAACATGCCCGTTGGAGTAGGCCGCATATTACCCTGGTCAACTTTCTGCAATATGGAATGATGGAAGAGCGGTTGCTAAGCCGGCTTAAAGTTGTAGCGATGGGTCAGCCTGCCCTAAAAGTAGAGCTAAAGGATTTTGGCAGTTTTCCTTCTCACACCATATATATAAATGTGACATCGAAAGTGCCGGTGCAAAATCTGGTTAAAGAGATACGGCATGAAACACAAAAGCTGATGAAGCTGAATGATGATCACAAACCGCATTTCATTTTGGAGCCGCATCTGACCATTGCAAGAAGGCTGCAGCCCTGGCAATAT
>DASVNY010000720.1:0-1667 GCA_036383615.1 Chitinophagaceae bacterium | reverse complement strand
GGATCATCCTTTTCTTCAATCCGAACCGATACATTCTGGTATCCCTTTTCACGATAAAACTTAGTACCTGCTTCAATAATATTCCGGCGCATGTTCTCTGTAATAATGGTCTGCTTCGCCAGCGCCATCTTTGTCTGCAACTCTTCTGCTTCTGATTTTTTGGGACCAATGAATTTAAAATTTCCCAGGCGAGGTCTTTCCTGCAGGTTGATCTCGATGCCTACTTTATCATCCTCAATTTTGGTGATGAATATTTGAACGTTGGAAAATAATTTTTGCCTCCACAAATTAGCAATGGCTTTGGCAAAAATATCATTGCCGGGATGCATGAATTTATCGCCCACCTGCAATCCTGAAATGGAAAGTACAATTGCAGTATCCAAATGACGGATACCGACAATGCTTATACTGTTAATAATATATTCTTTAGGTATGCGGGCTGTTTCCCATTCTAATAATTTGGGATCGACAGAAGTGGGATTTGTTGGTTCTTGTGCATTTACAGTAAGTACGGATACAAACGCAGTTAATACAAAAACAGTAATCCTTGATAAAAATCGTTGCATGGTTGATTGTTCAGGTCAGTCAGAAAAAATTTTCTCAGCGGTTAGGGTAATGATGCAAATCTTTTGTTATCTGTGGTTTATCGCCAGTCAAACAGTTTGTTCCGCCGGCAAATTAACGGTAAATACCGAAAAGCTTTGTTAAAGAAAAAGGGTCATAGTAGTCATTAAGGTCAATCGATTCACGTTTTAAGCAATGGCCCGATTGACTCATTGGTTTACTGACCCACAGATTCCTGCGATACCTGCTCACTCGTCTTACCAAATCTTCTTTCCCTGTTTTGATAATCCAGTATCGCTTCATATAAGTTCTCTTTCCTGAAATCAGGCCAGCGAACATTGGTAAAATAAAGTTCTGCATAGGCGAGTTGGTACAACAAAAAATTACTGATCCGGAATTCGCCACTGGTTCTTATCATCAGTTCAGGATCAGGAAAGCCACTTGTACATAAGTACCGCTGCAACACATCCTGGTCTATCGCTTCCACATTTAACTTGCCTTGTTTTACTTCATAAGCAATGTTCTTCACGGCATTCAGCAATTCCCAACGGCCACTATAGCTCAGGGCCATGATCAGGTTTAAACCGGTATTGCCTTTGGTCATCTCCAATGCCTCGTTCAATTCCTGTCTTGCATAGTCTGGCAGCATATTCATATCGCCTATTACATGCAGCTTGATATTATTCTTATGCAGGCTTTCAACTTCCTTTCGTATAGTGCTGACCAGCAATTCCATCAACCCGATCACTTCGTATTCAGGTCGGTCCCAATTTTCGGTTGAAAAAGCATACAGGGTCAGGTATTCAATGCCCAGCTCAGCACTTCCTTCTACAATATTGCGTACACTTTCTACCCCATGAAAATGGCCGTACAGCCGGTCTTGTCCCTGCTCTTTAGCCCAGCGTCCATTACCATCCATAATGATAGCAATATGGCGGGGCAACTGTTCTTTATTTATTTTTTCCAAAAGCTGGGACATGCTGAACCCTTATTGAATAAGGGGCTCAAAGGTAAGTAATCCGGCCACAAGGCAGGAACAAAACTTACTTAAAAAAGAAGATGCGAAAAAGACACTATACCCGATTATACTATCAATGTCTTTG
>DASVNY010000719.1:0-2260 GCA_036383615.1 Chitinophagaceae bacterium | reverse complement strand
ATAAGTCATTTTTTATAAATATCCACTTCAATAATTCTCAGCGTTCCTCTTGCATTCTTATCATTTCTTGTTACACCATCATCCAATTTTTTACCTGTTACTTCCAGCCCAATATCAATGGCTTTGGGTGTAGCTGCAGTACCTAACTTAATTTCCAATTTGCATCATTATAATCCCGGGTAATTGCTGCAATGTCATCACCAACCTGCAGTTTCCAACCCTGGTTAAAATTATAATGTACTCGCCCTGTTGTTTGCGAAAATGTTTGGGCAACTAACAACAAACTGAGAACAAGTAAAAAACAATTTATCTTTTTCATAGTAAATAATACTCTCTTTTACCTAACACATTTCAATCCCAGCGAATTCATTGACGTTTCTATTCATTAGAAAAGACTCTGTCAACCGAAACAAAATTCCCTTTACTCCCTGAAAGCCTTCCCGATTTTTCTTTCCACCACCATTTTTCACCTACTACTGTAACTGTTACTGTATAAGTGTCTTTTTTAAGTACAGGGCTTAAAAACTTTAATAATATTGCTGGATATTTTGAATACATATCAATTGAAGATGCTAAAATGGTTTTGTCTTTGCTGTCGCGAATGGTAACATTGGCATAACCACCATCAGGCCGAGCCAATCCACAAATTCCGATTTGAGCTCCTTTTATAGTACATGAAAAGGAAGCATCTTTCTCGTCCGAACTTTTTACAGTTAATGTATCCTGCTTCCAGTTACCGTAATAAATAATGGGTTTATCAGCAGTTTCAATCGTTTTTCCTTTTAGCATTGTAGTTGAAACTACTCCCGTTCTCTGATCGATCTTCCATGCCTCTTTGTATTCATTCAATGAAATACTATAGCCCGAAACAGTCAATGGCTGCCATACATAGGTTGCCGCTGAATTTTGTTTTGGAAATGACCAACGATCTCCCATGAACATAAATGTTGTTTCGTTCGAGCCTATAATGGGAAGTACAAATGTTGTTTGCGAGTTCCAGGTAAGACTACCCTGCGGCGCAAAAAATCCCCTTTTTGTCCACGGACCTTTTAAGGAAGTAGCAGTAAAGTAATAATTGTCATTGCGTTCCCAGCCTGTAAGATCAGACCCTAAAAAATAATACAAACTGTCCTTTCGGAATATGGCTGGCGATTCAAAACCTCTTTCAAATGCTTTATTCACCTGCTCTGCGATACTTTTATAATCATCAGCCAGTTTATAAATATCACCTCCATGCAATAACACATAGCCGCTCCCATCACTATCCTCAAAAGTTCCCATATCCCATTTCTTTATGGGTTTGCCATTAAAAAGCAATGGCCCGTGAAAAGTATAAGGCCCGGCTATATTCTTTGCAGTTGCATAGCCAACAAACTGGTCAACATAACCCAGTGTATCCACATGCATGTACATTATATACTCTCCTGTTGAAGGGCATTTCATTACTTTGGGTCGCTCGCCGACACGATTTGGACCTAATTTTCCTGATGATTGTTGCGGCAATGCGATGCTTTCGAATTTCCAGTTATACAGATCGGCTGAAGAATAGCAATTGAACCCGGCAAATGCATTGCTGGTATCGTTGTGACGTTCGCCAAATAAATAATAGCGATCCTTTTCTTTTATAATATTTGCCCCATGTGCACTCACCGTATTTCCTTTATCATCAAACCAGGGAACTCCGGAGCAGATAGCATTATATGAGCCTTTGGTCTGAGCAAGCAGGCCAATGCTAATAGCTAAACAAAAAAGGGTTATCCTGGTTTTCACTTTATGAGTTTAAAGGATAGTGGCTCATCCCTGTCGCAAACAATCTCTCCTCCTGCATATTTTAACTCTGCCACTTGTATCACACTTCGTTTATCATCAAAACTCCCTTTGGCTGCAGGTTTATCTTTTCTTCTACCCGGATGCGTGAAGTAATAAACATAAGCCCTTCCATTATTTACGACTACGTCACAATGGCCGCCGATTGCCTGGTCATCTTTTCCTTTGCCTGGTTCTTCGAGTATGCGTTTGCTTTGTTTTGTCCACTTTAAAAGATCATCACTTGCATACACTTCCATTCCTTTCCATGCATCAACGATCATAAAGTATTTCCCCTGCCAAAAAAATGTCTTTGGCCCCTCACCCCTTGCCGCAATGGCTTTACCCTTATCCACCCAATTATACAGGTCCTTGCTATCGGCATACCAAATGCTCTTACCATCCTTTTCATTATTATACCACATGCGGAAAGTTGTATCATTAATCTTATACA
>DASVNY010000718.1:0-2927 GCA_036383615.1 Chitinophagaceae bacterium | reverse complement strand
GCAACATCTCCATGAGGTTATCCATGTCAACTTCGAAGTACACCGCATCGGCTTGCTGGATGATCTTTTTCATATTGCTGCTTAGGACAGCATCATCATTACAGATCATGTGAATGGCGCCAAAAAGATAAGATGGTTGTGATAACCCGTTGCCACTGATCTTCCACAACAAAGTATTTTTATTGGATGAAGCTTTAATATCAACGCCTTTCTGGGCACAGCCGCTAAAACTGAGAAAGCCTAATAAAAGTCCTGCACTGAGTCTTTTCATCGGGGAAAATTTTTAAGCAAATTAATGAAGTAAGTTGAGAAGTTGACGGGTTGATTGGTTGAACGGTTGTACCCGGAAGCATTTATCGGTCAATAAAATACTTCGGTCCAGTAACGGGAGAATTTCGTTCCCCATTTAACCTGCAATTCTTCTGCCGGAATGGGCAAACCCAGTTCCTGTTTGATCGCCAGTAAGGGAAGATTAACGCCCGCACCAAGGGCTGCGGATATTGTTCCCTGCACACGGGGATTGATCTCCAGTATCAAAAAATCTCCACCTGAAGAACCTTTTACCTGTATCCCGATATTGCCATGTAATTGAAGCTCTTTAATAACCTGTGTGCAATAAGTAATGATCGCATCATTTTTTACAAACTCTCCTTCCACACTAATGCCATTGATCATTTTTCTTCTTAGCCTGGGCACGGCAAGTATTGTGTTGCCATGATCGGCGAGGCAATCAACCGAATATTCATCGCCAGGCAAATATTCACTCACTAATAGTTCAGGAAAATTGCCGGAAGAAAGGATGCGTTCAGCATCTTTCAAACTAATGTTTACAGAGCTTGGTTTATGATTGAACAAAAGATCAAGTTCATTCACTTTTTCGTTGATGATCCTGAATCCGCGACTACCATTAGAAACTGAAGGTTTAAAACAAACAGCTTTCTGCGGATAGCCTAAATCTTCTACTGCTTGTTCGAATTGTTCAAACGTTTCCACTATTCTAAAACCAGGAACAGCTACTCCCCGCCATTGCAGGAACTCGTACAACTTACTTTTATTATTTGCGATTTCTAATGACGCTGCCGGTGAGACCAATAGTTTAGCGCCTGCCAGTTCAAATTCTGTTATACGCTGAGACAACGGAGTCAGTTCTCTTGTCACCAGCGGCAACACTGCATGAATATCTTTTTCCCTGCAAAGTGCAAGAACAGCATCAACAAACCCGGGATCAGTAGCAAATGGGATGGTTTGAAAATTTTTGTTCAGGTAACGGCCGACTGCATTTGGGTTTGCATCGGCTGCGGTGATATGAATAGCTGAGTTTTGCCAAAGGCATTGCATAATGCCTGCCGCGCCCGGCGCCCCGGCTCCAGTCATTAATATATTTATCCTGGTCACGGGTTAAATGTAGAATGTAAAACGTAGAATGTAAAATGTAAAATTGGGGTTCACTTTACGACAGCCTCTTCACCATACATTTGGTCTTTGAATTTTAAGGAGGGAGAAGGGATAAAAGCTCCGATACCTAATGAATCCCATTTTTCATCAACAGCTTTTATCGTTTCATTATCCGCAACGATGATATTGGGCCAGTCGCGGTGAAAATCGTCAAGTTCTTTTGTCTTTCTTGTTCCGTCAAAACCGATGCAGGCGGTATAGTTGCCGGTTGCTGGTTGCTGGTTGCTAGTTAGGGGTCGTTTGCTGATGAAATAGTCTCGCTTGGGATCGAGATTGTTGCAAAAACGCCACAATGCCGTCGGGAGATCATTAGCATCAACGGTGTGCTCGACATATAAGATCATTTTGATCCCTTCCGTTTCTTTAAAAGCACAGAGTTGTTCATGTAGTTCTTTTATATGCCCCTTCCTGTTTTTTTGAACAGAAATGATCAGGCAGGGGATATGTTTTGCCAGTAAAGAATCATTCACTGCTTTTATCTCAGGAAATTTCGATTCAAGAACACCCATTGACCACTGACCTCTGACCATTGATCCCGCATACTCATCATCCACTTCTTCATCAAACTTCGCAGTACCATCAATACACATTTTTCCTCCAAAACCTAATTTGCTGCAACTATGATCAAGCACATCCATCGGCCCGGTAGAGAAATAGATATCAGTTGCCGGATTCATATTTTTAAAAACAACCCTGGCGAGATTTTCATAATCTGTCAACTTTAATGAATCTTCGAAAGCCCCTCCTTCGGAGGGGTTTGGGGAGGCTAATACCAGTATTTTATTGAACATCATTTGTCCCGCACCCCACATTGCATTCATCACTTTCTGCCCCTGCCCGGCATAATCCTTTTTGATCTTGGTGATAACGAGATTATGAAAAACTCCTTCCACCGGCATATCCATATCCATGATCTCGGGAACCATTGTCATTTTAATCGGTGCCAGGAAAATTCTCTCAGTGGCTTTGCCGAGCCAGGCATCTTCCTGTGGAGGAATGCCAACGATCGTAGCAGGATACACCGCATTTTTTTATGTGTGATGGCAGTGATATGAAATCTCGGGTACCAATCGGGTAATGAATAGTAACCTGTATGATCACCAAATGGTCCTTCCCATATCATTTCATCATTAGGATCAACATAACCTTCGATAATAAAATCAGCATCTGCTGGCACTTCAACATCCGGTTGCGTGATACATTTTACAAGTTCCACTTTTTTCTTTCGCAGAAAACCTGCCAGCATGTATTCATCAACATTTTCGGGTAAGGGTGCTGTTGCCGAATAAGCATAGACTGGGTCGCCACCCAATGCAACAGCCACTGGCATTCGTTTATTCAGTTTTTTGTATTCATTAAAATGTTTAGCCGAAACTTTATGCTTATGCCAGTGCATGCCTGTGAGTGTTGGGCCAAACACCTGCATACGATACATGCCCACATTGCGTGAATTTGTATTGGGATCTTTAGTA
>DASVNY010000717.1:0-2259 GCA_036383615.1 Chitinophagaceae bacterium | reverse complement strand
GTTTTTAAACATTAAGCCGGCAATTTTTGGAATGATTGCTGTTCATTCACACTAAAACAAGTAATCTCCCAGCATTTTGATAGCGTTTTTACGAGCAACCCCGTAAAAACCATGGTTTTGAAACAGCGCAGTACTGCTCTTGTGCACGGGAAGGTGGGGATATATCTTTGACCCAAGTTGATTGACGAGGATAAGCACCTCAACATCCAATGTCCTGAAACCGTCCAAAAACAAAATTTCCAATTCCTTTGAAACCCAACAGCGAAGTCCAATGTCAATCAACTTCTTTTTCCCTTTTCTTTCTAATTACTGGTCAGCCATATCGTAAATACCCTTAGTGTATTCTTCTGGCCCGGTACTTGCAGCTACTGATCTGCTCTTTTAGCTGCTGTTTTCCCCACCATGTTGATAAAACTTTTTGGAAATGTAAATTTTCCAAGTAAATTCTCTATTTTAGCGACAGTAAAATTACGAGTTTTACTAAGAGATTTTACCCTATTTTGAAAAGTATTCTTACGAGTAAAATCCCATGAAAACCTTTACTGTATTGAGTTTTAGCCTTTATTAAGTGTTTTTACCGGGTGACGGCGCCATTGCGTTCGCCCCTGTTTTGGGCAATTTTTATTCTCTCAAATTAATTTGAAAAGCACTGTAAAACGTTACTGTTATGAAAAAGAGCACCATTAAAAGACAAGCTACAGCGGATGATACTTCCTGCTTGATCTGGGAAGAATAATTCTTTTCAGGCCTGATTGTTTTAATTAATTCAAAAGCTTTTCTATATTTGGAACAAATCCCAATAATATAGAAAAGCTTTTTGTTGATATTCTAACCTATTCTTACCTAATTCCTTTAGTATTTCTCTTTGTTTTTATACCCAAAACGAAGAATGAGGGTTTTGTTTATATCCTTATAGGTTATTTCGTATTGTTTTTTATTCTGAATCTTTATTACACTGATCTTAAGCCAGCTTTAACTAAGCAACTTTATTATTCCCTCTATACCTTTTTTGAATACTGGGCTTTTGCTTACATCTTTATAAAAGTAATTGGCAATAAAAAAATAACAACTGTTATTCTTATAGGCTCAGTTCTGTTTTCGACCTTCCTATTTATTCATTTTTTCACAGCAAGTATTGGAAGAATAGACTCTATTCCTATTGGAGTTGAAACCATTTTTATTTTCTTATATATTTTCATCTTTTTTTATCAGCATTTTAGAAAAACAGAAACTGATCATATTTATAATAATTATGGGTTTTGGTTTGTAGTTGGAATTCTGATATATCTCGGCAGTACTTTCTTCTTTAACATCCTTGCCAATGAGATTGCCCCGGATGAATTTAGGAGATATTGGTATTTCACTTACCTGGGTGACATTATTAAGAATATATTCGCCGCAATAGCGGTGATTCTATACGCTAAAAAACCAATTGATAATGCTAAATCAAAAAGTTCTATTCCATATTTAGACATGATCTAAACCCAATCACTAACCCAAAACCATGTTCTTCCTTCAAACCACCAATGACTCAAGCGTTTCCGCAGTGCTCTTTTTGGGTACACTGGGTATGTTGGTGCTTACCATAAGTCTTATTCTTTTTATCATCTTTCACCAGCGCAAGGTTATCCGCTACCAGAATAAATTGCAGCAAATGGAGCAGGAGCAGCAAAAGATATTGCTCACCGCTTCTATTAAACTGCAGGAAGAAGAAAGACAGCGCCTCGCCGCCGATCTCCATGATGATGCCGGACCTTTGCTGGCTACTGCCCGTTTATATTTGAATGAGAACCTGGTGAACCAGGATAAAGCCACACAATTGCAATCTATCTTCCAGGCAAGACAGATCATTGATGATACCATCCAGCTTATCCGGAACATCAGCCATAGCCTGATGCCACCAACCCTAAAGAATTTTGGATTGGAATCTGCCATCAACGACCTTTTTCAAAAGATCAGCGGTTCGGGAAGCATCAATGCCAGCAGCCGTTTTCATGAATATAAGGACCGCCTGAAAGGCGAAAAAGAACTGGTGATCTTCCGTATCGTGCAGGAACTGATCAATAATATCCTCAAGCATAGCAGCGCCAGCTTTATTCACCTCACCCAAAATGTGCATGCCGATAAGTTTTACCTGCGTATCCATCACGACGGCCGGGGAATCGTGCAGGCCGACTTTGAGAAATTGAATAAAAGCAATCTTGGTCTTGGTTTGAAGAATATCAGCAGCCGGTTGAGAGTGGTGCAGGGGAATATCAA
>DASVNY010000716.1:0-3389 GCA_036383615.1 Chitinophagaceae bacterium | reverse complement strand
GTTGTTTCTTGTAGGGTACACCCTGTTGGAAAGAAAAATATAAACAATATCATACCTGGGATCAACCCATACACAGGTGCCGGTGAAGCCGGTGTGACCAAATGTTTCGGACGAAGCTAATGCTGATGGATAAGGTTCTTTCCTCGTAGCATTGTCTTTTTCCGGTTTATCAAAACCTAATCCGCGGCGACTGATATCACTGCCATAGCCAATGAATTTTTTGATCGTTTCCGGGTTCAGGTATCTTTCTCCATTCAATTCGCCACCGTTTAAAAGCATCTGGTATAATAATGAAAGATCATAGGCATTGGAAAAAAGTCCGGCATGTCCCGCCACTCCACCAAACATAGAGGCCCCTTCATCATGCACATCACCCTGTGTAGTTTGCCGGCGAAAATGTTTCTCTGTTTCTGTTGGCACCATCATATCCTTTGGAAAACGGTTCCTTGGTTTAAATCCCGTTGATGCCATTCCCATTTTGCTGTAAAAATTTTTCATCACATACTGGTCGAGCGGCATCCCAGAAACCTGTTCGATGATCTTTCCGAGAAAAATAAAATCGTTATCGCTATAGACATACTTATGTTTAGCGCCCAATGGACTTTTCAATATGCGGCTGAACATAGTATCCTGCCAGTCGTTACGCATATAAATGTTCTCTGCCACCCTGATCGTAAAGCCCTCTTTAGGTCGATCAGAAAAAATAGCCGGGTTGGGAACACCGCTCGCAGTATCTATTGCTTCTTTATAAAAAGCAATAAATGGCACCAGTCCTGCCTGGTGTAATAAGATATCATCAAGATGAAGATTTTCTTTATTGGTTCCTTTCACCCAGGGTAAATAATCGCCCAGCGTTTTTTTCAGGTCGATCTTACCCTGCTCATATAATTTCATTACCGAGATGGTAGTGGCAGAAATTTTTGTCACCGAAGCCAAATCAAAAATGCTCTCGGGTTTCATCGCCGGTGATGATTCATACATATAATTGCCAAAGGCTTTGTGATAAACGATCTCGCCTTTGTGAGCAGCAAGGATCACACAGCCCGGAAATGCTTTTTGTGCGATCGCATCGTTGGCAATTGAGTCAACCGCATAAAATTTATCATGCAATGATGTTTGGGCAATGCCCTGCCCATTCTTAAACCTGCAGAAAGAAACAGGCAATGTGCCCTGGAAAGGGATCTTTCCCTGCAAAAGATCAGCGGCAGCCTGCTGCGTAATATCATCATCCTGGTAGCAGGCAACTAAACTATATGCATCGCAGAAATTTTGAGTGGCCAATACATTACCAAAAACAAAAGTGGTCGTTTTAATAAAGTTTAGTTTTTTCCAGAGTTCGATAGCTGCAGGGCTGATAGCATAATTATTGGCAGGACGGTTATTAAAATCATGGATGCCGACAATGATCGCATCATATTTTCCATCAGCAGGAACCGCTTTTAGAATTTCAGCTGCTTTGGTTGAATCATCTTTATAGGAAAATAAGAACACATCCGCATTGTATGCAGTTTGCACCCTTTTGCCAAAATCATTCAGTTTAGAAGTGCCTATTCCAATATAAGCAACCTTCTTCCCGGTTTTTAATGGCAGTTCTATATAATCATTTCTCGATGCTTTATCTTTTGCCTGCGAAAGCAATGTGATCGTTTTCTCTGCCACTTCTTTACGAATCGGATCTGTTTTTGCATTGAGATCATTCAGCAGATTATTTGTTTCAATAGGCTGCCACTGATTTAAACCCAACTGGTATTTTGACATCAGCACTTTCTTTACCTTCTCATCCACTTCGGCTTGTGTCAGCCTTTTTTCGCTGATCGCTTTTTTTATTTCCGTAACAGCTTCACCGACATTTGATGGAAGACAAAGCATGTCGTTTCCTGCTATGATCGCTTCCACCGCAATAGTGCCACCGGGAAAGTATTTAGCCACGCCTTTCATCTCCAGCGCATCGGTAAATGTGAGCCCATTATAACCCATGTCTTTTCGTAAAAGGTCGGTAACATTATTCTTAGAAATAGATGTTGCCCGATTGGCTGTGTTATCAATGGATGGAATATACAAGTGAGCGATCATCACACTACCCACTCCTGCCTTGAATATCGCTTTGAATGGAGCCAGCTCCATTTCATCCAACTGTGCTTTTGTTTTATTGATCACCGGGAGGTCAAAGTGTGAATCAACATCCACATCGCCGTGACCAGGAAAATGTTTGGCGCAGGCCATGATGCCGGCATCCTGCATTCCTTTCATATAGGCCACACCAAAATTGGAGACCTTATCCCTGTTCTCACCAAAGGAGCGATAGCCGATAACAGGATTATTGGGATTATTGTTGATATCAACCACGGGCGCATAGTTCACATGCACGCCGATGCGCTTGCATTGCTCACCAACGGCCACACCCATTCTGTACACTAATTTGTCATCCTGCAAGGCGCCCAACGTTAACTGGTAAGGAAATTTGGTCACACTATCCAATCTCATTCCCAATCCCCATTCGCCATCAATGGTAACCATCAACGGGGTTTGTGCAATACTTTGATAATAGTTGGTAAGATCAGCCTGTCTTATTGGCCCACCCTGGAAAAAACATAGGGCGCCAACATTATACTTTTTAATATCATCCACAACCTTTGCCACATGATCAGGACCAAGATTGGAATGGGCTCTTATCACCATCAACTGGGCGATCCGCTGATCTTCATTCAGGCTATTGAAAACGCTGTCGGTCCAATCCTTTGCGGATAGTTTGCTTTTATATTGAGCCCCTGAAGTAAAAGGAGTAAATATCGCTGCAAGCAAGATCGTTTTCAGTAATCGCATTTCAAAAATTTGTGATGATAAAAAGAAGCATTAAAATTAACCTATTTGATGCAAAGACCTCGTGAAGAGTTGGTTAAAGGGGCATCCAAAATTTTCG
The DNA here is from genome assembly GCA_036383615.1 of Chitinophagaceae bacterium. GTDB lineage: Bacteria > Bacteroidota > Bacteroidia > Chitinophagales > Chitinophagaceae > CADEDV01. The sequence continues at coordinate 469 of DASVNY010000716.1, read as the reverse complement.
AGAAAACTGGGATTGAGATTGCGAAATACAGTTTCCCACAAAAACACAAAGCACACAAAGTTATTTCGATGATTTTCTTAGTGAATTTGGTGGCTTTGTGGGAAATATTCAACCCCGATATCTATGGGGTGATATACTACCCAAAATTTGTGATGAACCTTACTAAAAAATCAATCACGTATTTTTGACGCTAAAGAAGAATTTGTGCCTGATAAGATATTGTTACTTCCGGATAATATTGCCAACCAGATCGCTGCCGGTGAAGTGATCCAGCGACCGGCTTCAGCCGTTAAGGAATTGCTTGAAAATGCAGTGGATGCCGGTGCAACTGATATTAAACTGATCATTAATGATGCGGGTAAATCACTCGTGCAGGTGATCGATAATGGCAGCGGCATGAGCGACACCGATGCAAGAATGTGTTTTGAACGTCATGCCACCTCCAAGATCAGGAATATCGAGGATCTTT
>DASVNY010000715.1:0-2349 GCA_036383615.1 Chitinophagaceae bacterium | reverse complement strand
CAAATCGATCGAACTTACGCCCAAGGGTGTTGATGGCTATTACCAGGCCTTTGAAGTAAATGACGGAAAGAAAATTAATCCCTCAACTGAGTTTATCATAAACGGAGCAAAACTTGAAACAGGAAAAGATTTTTTCCCATTCCCTTACAGCGCTAACAATACCATTGAAGCGATGCCCCTGCTTTCTGTGCAGGAGCCCGATATGCCCTGGTTCATTGATCTGAAAGAAATTCTTGAGGAGAATAAAACTAACCTGCATTTTGATCTGCCGGATTATATCCGCAAAAATGTAGTCAAAGCAAAAGACAGGAGCGCATCAGCTGTGATCTTATATAATAGTTCAACAACAAGTGATATGCTGGCTTTTGATCCTAAGGACCGGTCGGAGCAGGTAGCGATCCCCGTTGTTTATGTAAATAAAGAGGCCGCAACCAAATATTTTAAAGATCAATCAGCCACGCTGAATATAAAGTTGAAAACAGATATTGGTGAAAGCAAGAGAACCGGTCACAACGTGATTGGCTATATTGATAATGGCGCTGCCACAACAACTATTTTAGGCGCCCATTATGATCATCTTGGTTATGGAGAAGATGGCAATTCGATGATCCGCACAGGAGAAAAATTAATCCATAATGGTGCAGATGATAATGCAAGCGGCACTTCGGCGTTGATAGAGCTGGCAAGATTGCTTAAAACATCCAAAGCAAAAAACAATAACTATCTATTTATTGCTTTCTCCGGCGAAGAGCTTGGTTTGTATGGCTCAAAATATTTTGCAGACCATCCTACTGTTGATCTGAAAGCGGTGAACTATATGATCAATATGGATATGGTGGGAAGGTTGAACGATAGCTCAAGGGTTTTAACGATTGGAGGATACGGAACTTCGCCACAATGGCCTCTTTTTCTTTCCAGGGACTCAAAAGGTGCTAGTGATAATTTGATAAACTCTCCTTTTACGATAAAAATTGACAGTAGCGGAACAGGCCCCAGCGATCACACTTCTTTTTACAGAAAGGATATTCCTGTATTATTTTATTTCACCGGCCTTCACACCGATTATCATAAACCATCCGATGATGCAGATAAAGTAAACTACGAAGGGGAAAAGCAGATCATTCAACATATTCTAAATACAATTGAATCTTTAAATAATAAAGGCAGATTAGCTTTTACAAAAACAAGAGAAGCGCAAACAACCACTTCTGCACGATTCAGCGTTTCAATGGGCATTATGCCTGATTATACATTTGCCGGAACCGGTGTGAGGGCTGATGGCGTGACTCCCGATCGTCCTGCCGCTAAAGCCGGATTGAAAGCTGGTGATATTATTCTACAGCTTGGGGAACATAGCGTCACTTCAATGGAAAGCTATATGCAGGCATTGGGCAAATTCAAAAAAGGAGAGAAAACAAAAGTGAAATATAAGCGGGGAAATGAAATACTGGAAGCAACCGTTGAATTCTAAGTTGTAAATTGTAGTTGAAATCATTGCTATGTCAGAAAGGGGCACTAAACTTCTGCTGAATAATAAAGATCTTGCTGACGAATTTTTTGAAGAAACAAGATTGCTCGGTGTAATGTCGCCGGTAAAAGACTACCAGTTTTGCTGGCATATCAACAGCACAATGGGGCTCGACTTTCGCATCAACAATGACATAGAGATACAACTAACAAAAAAGGGCCGCAATTACTTTTTTGCGGTGTATGAATTTTGTGAACCTGCCGGCGCCCTGTCCCACTATATCTACAATAACCAGTTTGATGGTGAATACCTGCTGCCCGAATTTCGCCACCTTGATTTTTTGTGGCTGATGAAAGGCGACCTGGTCAATGATGAATCACTGCAGCGCACCATTGAATCGATCCGCGTTATCAGTGGCGTTCAGTTAGTGGTAGAGTTAACAAACGAAAAGATAAAGAATAAGGAACATCTTGTTTTTTAATTTCAAATCTCAAGTATATGTGGCAAGAGGAAAACAATGCGTTGTACAGGAAATTCCAGTTCAACAACTTCAGTGAAGCGTTTGCTTTTATGACCCGTGTGGCTATTGAAGCAGAAAAAATGGATCATCATCCGCGGTGGACCAATGTATGGAACACTGTAGAGATCTGGCTCAACACACATAGTGCGGGTAATATTGTAACTGAAAAGGATAAACAGCTGGCGTCTAAAATAGACGCCCTCGTGACAGCTTCCTAAACTATAATGGCCACTGCTTCCACCATATTAATGATCCGGCCCGCTGCATTTGGTTTCAATGAAGAAACAGCAGCGAATAATTATTTTCAAAGCGATCCTGGTGTTTCAGGAGCAGAACTTCAGCAACAAGCGCTGGAAGAGTT
>DASVNY010000714.1:0-4247 GCA_036383615.1 Chitinophagaceae bacterium | reverse complement strand
AAAGTGGCACCGGTATTCTTTGGAAGCGCCATCAACAATTTTGGTGTGAAAGAAATGCTCGACACATTCATCCGCATTGCGCCAACACCAAGAAGCAGGGAAACCACGGCCCGTGACCTGGATGTGGAAGAAGATAAAATGAGCGGGTTTGTTTTTAAGATACATGCCAACCTTGATCCCAAGCACCGCGACCGCATTGCGTTCTTCCGTGTTTGCTCAGGAAGATTTGAAAGGAATAAATACTTCCATCATGTTCGTTTGGATAAAGATGTTCGTTTCAGTAACCCCTATTCATTCATGGCAAGAGATAAAAGCATAATTGAAGATGCTTATGCCGGCGATGTGGTAGGTTTGTTTGATACGGGTAACTTTAAAATCGGCGATACACTGACAGAAGGAGAGGATTTCTATTTCACCGGTATCCCGTCTTTTTCACCCGAGATATTTAAAGAAGTGGTGAATAAGGACCCGATGAAAACAAAGCAACTGGAAAAAGGATTGATGCAATTGACGGATGAGGGAGTGGCGCAGTTGTTCACGCAGTTTGGTGGCAATAAAAAGATCATTGGTTGTGTGGGTGAACTTCAGTTTGAAGTGATACAATACCGCTTGTTGCATGAGTATGGTGCATCGGTTATATTTAATACATTGCCGTTTTACAAAGCCTGCTGGCTTACCAGCCATGATTCAAAGAAGCTGGAAGATTTTTTACGCTTTAAACAGGCCAATTCAGGAGAAGATAAAGATGGACACCCGGTTTACCTGGCACAAAGTGAGTGGTTCCTGAATACGGAAAGAACAAATAATCCTGATATAGATTTTCATTTTACCAGCGAAATACATAAAGAAGGTTTATAGTTTGTTGTTTATGGTTTTTGGTTAAAGAACTTCCGGGTTCTGAGAGAGATTAACTACGTAAACGACCAACAATAAACCTCAAACCATAAACCATAAACTTCCATGCTTTCTATTTTCGAAACCGAAAGACTAATCGTTCGTCGCTATGCCGCGGAGGACTTTGAACATTTCTTCCGGCTCAATGGTGATGAGGAAGTGGTGCGTTATATCAGGCCTGTGCAGAACAGGGAGCAGGCAAAAGAGTCGTTTGAAAAAGTGCTCACAGCTTATGATGAGCAACCGGGGCGTGGTCGCTGGGGAGTGTTTTCAAAAGCCAATGGAGAGTTTGCCGGTTCATTTGCCATCATTCCCATTCCGTGGGATCAGCAAAAGATCCAGATGGGATATGCATTTCCAAAAGAAAACTGGGGTAAAGGGTTTGCTACAGAGTTAACGGTTAAAGGTCTTGAACATTTTTGGGCAAGCACGACAGTTCCCGAAATATATGGCGTGACAGAAATTCCCAATGTGGCCTCACAAAAAGTGTTATTAAAAGCGGGGTTCGTTTTTTGGGAAATAGTTACCGAAAACGGTATCGCGTTAAATGTGTATATCAGCAGGAGAAAACAGGCCAGCTTACTTCATCGGTTGCCGCAATAAATATTCATCAGTAACGCTGCCGGTTGTTCTCCATATCCTCACTGTGCCATTAATGATCTGGAGGTCATAAGTGCCGGATAATATCAGCGACCAGTCAAAATCAGCTGTCCAGGCGCAGGCGTCGGAAAAACTGATGCTGTTGTCTTCAATATCGAAATTGCCACTGCAGGTAGCCGGGTAATTGGCCTTGTTCGAGGTGCCCGTAAAAACATTGTTGGTAAAGTTGATGTTTACCTGGGCGGTATCCATTCCTGTGCGATGAAAGATGCCGATGTATTTTCCTTCAAGCACATGTTCTTTTGCCTCCGTTTTGTCGCAGGTAGGCAAAAAACAGATGATCAGAACAAATACAATAGCACAAAAAACCGCTTTCATTACAACGTTTTGCCATCAAAGGCAAATAGTGTGCTAAAAATGGTATAGCATGATCAGATTTTTGCACTTACACCCGTGTAGTTATGGGGGGTGATCTTTTTCAGTTCCTTACGCAGATCGTCCTTGATCTTCAACCCGTCGATGAACTGGTGAATAGATTTTTTGTCAATGGTATTGTTACCCCTTGTGAGATCCTTTAAGGCCTCGTAAGGATTTGGGTAGTTCTCCCTTCTTAAAATGGTTTGAATAGCCTCAGCAACTACCGCCCAGTTGTTTTCCAGGTCCTCATGGATCTTCGCGTCGTTAATGACCAGTTTGCCCAATCCTTTTTCGACCGATCGCAAAGCGATCATGGTATGTGCAAAAGGAACGCCGATATTGCGCAGAACGGTTGAATCGGTAAGGTCTCTTTGCAATCTTGAAACAGGAAGTTTGGAAGAAAGGTGTTCAAAGATCGCATTGCCAAAACCGAGGTTACCTTCTGCATTTTCAAAATCGATCGGGTTCACCTTATGCGGCATGGCGGAAGAACCGACTTCTCCTTTTTTTGTCTTTTGCTTGAAATATTCCATCGATACATAGCTCCATATATCACGGCAAAAATCAAGGAGGATATTGTTGATACGCTTGATGCAATCAAAATGCGCGGCGAGATTGTCGTAATGTTCAATCTGCGTAGTGAACTGCTGCCTGCTTAATCCTAACTGCTCGGCAAACTCGTTTCCAAATTTCACCCAATCCATTTTCGGGAAGGCAACATGATGGGCATTGAAATTGCCGGTGGCGCCACCAAACTTACAGGTGAAAGGAATGCCGATAAATTGCTCCACCTGGCTTTCTATTCTTGCCACAAATACCATGACCTCTTTGCCCAGTTTAGTTGGACTTGCCGGTTGACCATGGGTATGTGCCAGCATGGGTATGTGCTGCCATTCGGTAGCCAATAATTTTAATTGAGTGTTCAGGTTTAATAAGCCGGGCAGGTATTCATATTCGATAGCATGTTTCCAAAGCAGGGGAACAGCTGTATTGTTGATGTCTTGCGAAGTGAGCCCGAAATGCACCCATTCTTTTGCCTCTTTGGAGCCGCATTTCTCCAACTCATTTTTCAGGAAATACTCTACGGCTTTTACATCATGGTTGGTTGTAAACTCAATTTGTTTTATTTCCTGGGCATCTTCCAGGCCAAAGTCTTCAGCTAATTTTTGAAGATGTTTGATCGCTTTATTCGAAAACTTAAAGAATTTCTTTTTTTCAAGGAACAGGAGATATTCTATCTCAACCAACACACGATATTTCATTAATGCATATTCAGAAATATATTCATCAAGGTGCTGCACTTGTTTGCGATAGCGACCATCTATTGGAGAGATTGCGGACAATGCGGTTAATTCCATGAAACAGTTTATTGTTTATTGTTGGTAGTTTATAGTCCAACAGTATGTTACTTGGTTATCTTTGTGCAAAGATAAAGAAACACAAACTGTAGAAATGGAAGACAATCACTCCGCTTTAGGAGTTGGGGGTAACAAGATTAAAGTGGGCATTGTAAACTACATGAACACCAAACCGCTTATCTATGGTTTGGAAAGACCGCCCATTAGTGATGAGATAGAATTAATAGGCGCTTATCCTGCAAAACTGGCCCAAATGCTGGTGAATGATGAAATAGATATTGGATTGATACCTGTTGCTGCTATTCCACAATTACCTTCCTGGCATATCGTGGGTAATTATTGTATCGGCGCCGAAGGAGAGATCGCTTCTGTTTGTTTATTCAGTGAAGTGCCGATGCCGGAGATCAAAAAAGTATATCTCGATTACCAGAGCCGTTCATCGGTGGCTTTATTAAAATGGCTGATGAAGGAATATTGGGGTATTCATCCCGAAATAGTGCAGGCAACTGATGAGAATTACCGAAAAGAAATAAAGGGAACCACGGCCGGGTTAGTAATCGGTGACAGGGCGCTGGAGCAGCGGAAAATATCCACTTTCATTTATGACCTGGGCAGTGAATGGCGAGCCATTACCGGCTTGCCCTTTGTTTTTGCGGCATGGGTGAGCAAGCGGCAATTGCCGGATGATTTTATTGTTAAGTTCGACGCCGCCAATGCAATGGGACTGCAGCATATCAATGAAATCGTGGCTGAAACAGGTTACGAAATATATGATATGAAAAAATACTATAACCTGCATCTAAGCTACAGGCTGGATGAAAAAAAGCGGGAGGGTATGCAGCGTTTTTTAAATGTTATAATGGACGAATAGCCGTATAATTTTCTCATCTTTTTTTCTACCTTCAGCCTCGTTACCAAAACCAGGGGATAGCCCAATTCATACTGTATGAATCTTGTCCTGAGAATTCTTCTTTTACT
>DASVNY010000713.1:0-4484 GCA_036383615.1 Chitinophagaceae bacterium | reverse complement strand
AGGGTTTAGTCAATTGGCCACTAAAATTCTGCCGGAATACAATAGAAAAAAGTTAATTACAATTACTGGCAAACATAACCGCCATCTGAACTTACAAGGCTGCCGGTCATGAAAGAGTTTTCATCCGATAATAGAAAAGCGACCACTCTTGCTATTTCTTCAGGTTTGCCGATACGACCCATTGGCTGCACAGTGTCAAGCGTTGTATAAACATCTTCTTCCTTAGCCGCACTGAGTGAAGCGAAACGCGTAACGGCCTTATGCAACAAAGGCGTGTTGATCGTTCCCGGGCAAATACAGTTTACCCGGATACCATGTTTGGCATAATCTATTGCTGTGCTCTTGGTCAATTGACCAATGGCGCCTTTAGTAAGGCCATAGGCAGAACTACTTCCTTTACCAACAAAAGACTGGTCGGACCCCATCAAAACAATACTTCCTTTTTGCTGTTGCCGCATGACCGGTAAAACGGTTTGCAGGATACAATAGACACCAAGGATATTGATAGCAATAAGATTATCGAGTTGCTCATCACTTGTTTCTTCTATTGTTGCAAACAAATGAATGCCGGCATTGGCAAAAAGCATGTCGATCCTTTTTTCTTTTTCTACTACTGCCTGTACTGCGGCACGAACAGCTTTCCGTTCTCTCATATCACACTGGATAAAATGGCCTTTATTATCAGTGTGAGGAGCTATATCGAGATTGTAAACTATAGCCCCATTCTCACTTAAATATGTTCTTGTAGCTGCGCCAATACCGGTTGAAGCGCCGGTGATGATGATCGCTTTGTTGGTCCAATTCATTTTGGTTGAGTTTATCGGGATCGGTTCCCTGGTTTATGATTCTTTTTCCTAAGCTTTCAGGTAATAAAGGATGTATAATTTGTCCTGCATAGTTCTTTGGAAATTTTTCTTCGATACCGAATTTTTCGGGTTCATGGTCAGGACAGACATAGGTTCCGAAAATTACATCCATTAACGGTGAGATATTGGCATAGTTTCCGGCTTTACGGTCAAGATCGTGATGCCAATGATGTAATTCCGGGGAACCAATTAAGATCCTTAACGGGCCAATAGGCAATCTTACATTTGAATGAATATAAATGGCCCAGATACCTCTGAATGCGATAAGACCGGCGAGTGTTTCGAGAGGGAAGCCGAGAACAAAAGCGGGAAGATTGATCAGGCCAACTGTATAGATCGTATCGAGGGGATGTTCTCTATGCGCTGCAAGCCAATCCAAATGTTCGGCACTGTGATGTACTTTATGAAAACGCCATAAGAATCCCACCGTATGTTGCAGGCGATGCCCCCAGTAAATGATAAAATCACTAAGAACAATGACTTCTATTGCTTGTAGCCACCAGGGTTGCCCTGCCACTTTTTCCCTGAAAGAAGAGGGTATCCATTCATCCAGCCAATCGCCAAAATGATTAAGCGCCCATAAAACAAGACCACCCCAAAGCAGGTATTGACCAATAAGAAAGCAAAGATCAGTGAACCAGTAAGGTCTTAATATTTTCTGCCCTTTTTTAGCAGGAAATATTTTTTCCATTGGTACAAAAACAAGCAACAGAAACAATATGCTAAAACCTGTCGCGGCAACTACAAAGTAAAAATTCATTTTGGAGGCTTATTGTTTTTGCTTTTTGTTCTTTTTTTCTATTAAGCGCATCTGTTTTTTAACCGAATCAAGAAATATTATTTGATAAGGATCGATGACCATCATTGACTTGCTGCTATACATCATCTCTTTTCTTTGAAATGTATCAGCTTTTTTTTGCACATCTTCTTTTGTTTTGTGGGTAATATTATCAGCTGCTTTTTTGATGATGCTATCCGCTTCCTGTTTTGACAGGTTCTTTTTACTGCTTTCTCTTATAATGCCAACTTTAGAGCTGGGCAAAATGGCCCGGTCTTTTTGAGGTTTAATAGTTGTATCGGATAAGCCTATATCAGTAGAATTTTCTGTAAATACTGGCCTGTCATTATTTGACGGAAAGTAATGGTCGAGGAACCCTGAGCGATAAGCGACAAAACCTGAGAGAAGCAGAACGAATAAAGTTAACGACGCGGCTTTCGTTATTGGTTTATTTATCATCTCAGATGATTTACCTTAAAGATAACAAACAGCCATAAACGACCGTGTTAAAAAACTTCAACAACTACCCAGTAAAAAATAAACGAGCGCAAATACAATAATAAAACCCAGGCAGCCGCCTCCCCATTTCCAACCGGCATAACCGGCGAGCATTGTTCTTAACCAGTTCTTCATGTAATGTCTTTACAGGGATCGTTAAGAAAACTATGCCAATATCAAAATGCTCAATCCCACACATATTTCCAGCTACCGTCGGCCTGTTTTTTCCAAACTGTGTGGAAAATACCTCTCGCTTCCGTTACATTTCCTGCACTGTCTTTTGATTGCCACAGAAATTTGCCATAAGTATAACCCATGTTGCCATCGGGTGAGGCACTTACAAAATCAGGCGACCAGGTTACAGATGCCGCTTTATAAAAATCGGCGGAGTAAAAATTGCGGATGCCATCTTTGCCATGGATAATAGAATCATTTCTTCCTCTTTTGATCACAGCAGTTGAATCGGCAAAGAACCAGAAGGCCTCAGCGATCCCTTTCTCGGCAGCCATATCATTAAATGCTTTTTCAGCCCGCGTAATTTCCGTGATAGCATCATTATTTTTTGTTACAATGTTTGATTTGCATGCTGCGAAAACAATACTTATCAAAACAAGAACGTTGAACTGTCTGCGCATTTTTTCTTTAAAGTTATACAGAACTAAGTAGAACAAATTCCAAACTTTCTCAACCATTAATAATGGGTATCCGAAGTAAGGAATTGAGTATCAGTAAACAGAAGCGCCAATAGTGCAATTGGCACCTTCTTTGAAATTATAGTGCAAAATCACGGTTATGAAAACGAAGAACATAATAATACTGGCTGGACTTATCATTACCTGTAATATTGTTTCCGCACAGGTAAATTCAGGACATGCTGCAAGAACTAATACTTTAAAAAAAGAAGTGCAGGCAAAAACAGTTGTAAATAAAAAGAGAACGATCGCTATTGCTACAACTAATAAACCTGCGCAGGAAAAATCTATAAAACAATCAAACAATAAATCTATTGTTGTGAATAGCCGCAAGCAACGTCGCATGGAAAGAAAGAAAATGCGTGCAGAGGCAAAACTTGATAAGAAAGTGCAGGACCTTGTTATGCGTATGACAGGGGGTTATGCATATTTTTCTGCGCCTTAAAACAATGTCGTTTAGTTAAGGAAGGTTTTTATAATTGAGCATTGAAAATTGTTCGTTGAGCATTTCCCGTGCACCGATAAGAAAAATGTTCGATTTTCAATGTTCAACTTTCATTTAGTGCGCCCTTGACTTAGTAACATGGGCCTTAGGAAGTTGATAGGGGCTAAACAATCCCTTCAAAACCACCTAAAAACCGTACCTTCGCCCCCTCGAAAAATTGAGGCTTTAGTTCATGAAGAACATCCGTAATTTCTGCATCATCGCACATATTGACCATGGCAAATCCACCCTGGCAGACAGGCTTTTACAAAGCACCAACACCATCAGTGAAAGAGAAATGATGGACCAGGTGCTGGATGATATGGACCTGGAAAGAGAAAAGGGCATCACCATTAAAAGCCATGCGATCCAGATCAACTACAAGCATACGGATGGACAGGAATATATTCTCAACCTTATCGATACCCCCGGTCACGTTGATTTTAGCTACGAAGTGAGCCGGGCATTAGCTGCCTGCGAAGGTGCATTGCTGTTAGTAGATGCTACGCAGGGCATACAGGCGCAAACCATTTCCAATCTTTACCTCGCTATTGATAATGATCTTGAGATCATTCCCGTCATCAATAAAATTGATATGGACGGTGCCATGATCGAAGAAGTGGAGGACCAGATCGTTGACCTTATCGGTTGTAAAAGAGAAGATATTCTACATGCAAGCGGTCGTACAGGGTTGGGAGTTGATAAGATACTGGATGCGATTGTTAACCGGATTCCCGCACCAGAAGGCAAACCGGAAGAGCCCTTACAGGCTTTGATCTTTGATTCAGTGTTCAACTCATTCCGCGGTATTATTGTCTATTACCGCATAATAAATGGCTCGATCAAAAAAGGAGACAAAGTAAAGTTTGTTTCAACTGAGCAGGAGTACCATGCAGATGAAGTAGGCTTTTTGAAACTGAAGATGACTGAGAAGAGTGAAGTGAATTGTGGCGATGTAGGTTATATCATCACAGGTATCAAAAACGCGAAAGAAGTAAAAGTGGGTGATACGATAACATTGGCAAGTAACCCGAATCCCCAAATCATCAAAGGTTTTGAAGAAGTGAAGCCGATGGTATTTGCCGGTATCTTCCCGGTAAATACGGATGAATTTGAAGAGTTGCGCGATTGCATGGATAAATTGCAGTTGAACGATGCCTCTCTTA
>DASVNY010000712.1:0-4111 GCA_036383615.1 Chitinophagaceae bacterium | reverse complement strand
GTGATTCCGCTTCAAGCTCTTTGATAGTTCTCATTCGTTGTTGGGTATCTATCGGCAAATAACCAACAAACTGGAACTGCTGCCCATTCATGCCGCTTGCCATCAATGCGAGTAAGATTGAATTAGGTCCAACAAGCGGTTTAACAACTGCATTCATTTTTTGGGCGATATCAACGAGTACCTGGCCAGGATCTGCTACGCCAGGGCAACCCGCTTCACTGATAATGCCGATATTCTTTCCTTCTTTCACCGCTTTTTTGAATGTATCAACAACCGGAGAAGCATCTTTCATATTATACCATTCGTAATCATCGATCACGATCTCCCTGCTGAGTTGTTTTAAATAACGTCTTGCTGTTCTTTCATCTTCTACAAAAAAGACCTGGCATGTCTTTATAGTTGATAAAACATAAGCGGGGATGGCTTCAAGGCTATCTTCCGCGAGAAGGGATGGGACCATGTAAACAGTTCCCATATCAATTGGCTTTTACTTTATGAATAGTAAGTGTGCCGGCGATGATGGCATAAGCCGGGGCAAAAACGATCACTGCATGCATGAGGTAGAACAAAAAACCATTGGCAATGGCCAGGCCCCTGTGCCGTCCGATAAAGAAAATACTTTGTGAAGGAGCGGAGCCGCTTCTCGCCAGGCTATAATCAAGCATGGAGAAACCATAATAGTAGCATTCCATTACGAGTGCGATCAAAGGAATGACCCAACCCACCAGCGGTATCAATGAAAGAAAGATCAACCCGATAAGATAAACAGTTTGCCAGCCACAATTTCTTAGCGCCAGTTTGATACTGCGACTGCAATCTTTACGAAGTTCTGACCAGTTGAAAGAATGTTCTTTTCCTTCGATCAACGCTTCTGTTTTTTCACTCAGGTAAGCAAACAGCGGCGAGCCGATAATGAGAATAAGGTATTTAAAGAGGGAGAAATAGAACAAGACAAGAACGAGCCGCAGCATCATGCCCATCATTACAAAAAAGAAACTCAGCCAGGCGCTTCTTTCCTGTTGCAACCAGGGTTCAATACGCAATTGATGGCTTGCCCATGAAACCGCATAATCAGAAGATCGCCAGAAAATGATCATGCCGGCGATGAACAGGATAGTATAAATAATGCCGGGAATGATGATCCATTTCCAAAAGCGGTGTTCACGAATGAAACGATGAGCTTCTGAAAAGGACTGGAATGCAATAACTATTTCTTTGAGCAAAGCCTTAATTTGAGGGGGTAAATATAGTAAATGGAGAATAGGGAACGGAGAATAGGGTTCACAAATGTTGTTTATGCATAAACTTGGCTTACAATTTTACAGGAGAGATAACGTGCTGCAGGTTGCCAGGGAATTGCTGGGAAAAGTGTTGGTGACCAAATGGAACAAACAAACCACTTCCGGTCGTATTGTTGAAGTAGAGGCTTATGCCGGATCTATCGACCGGGCATCACATGCCTATGGGGGGCGAAGAACAAACAGGAATGAAATAATGTATGGAGAGGGCGGATTTGCTTATGTGTATTTATGTTATGGCATTCATCATTTGTTTAACGTGGTGACACATGGAAAGGATATTCCCCATGCTATTTTAATAAGAGCATTGGAGCCGATAAAAGGCATTGATATAATGCTGAAGCGGACAGGGAAGAAAAAACTGGACCATAGCCTGACAAGAGGACCCGGAAATTTGTCCAAAGCGCTTGGTATCTACACGCAACAAAACGCCCATTCTTTAATAAGCAGTGAACTGTTCATTGCTGATGATGGATTTTCTTACAGTAAAAAAGAAATAATCGAATCACCCCGTATCGGGATTGACTATGCAGGAGAGGATGCTTTGCTGCTTTACCGGTTTTATGTAAAGGGTAATCCCTATGTTAGCGGGAAAACTGTCAAATAAGTCAAATGGGTCAGATAGATCACACTAATTACTGACCATCCTTCAAAGCTATGTGACCCATTTGACCCCTGACTGATTTGACTTATTTGACTGATTTGACCAATATGACTTATTAACCTGATGCCTTTCCTTTTCCAATGACTTTTTCTATCTTCCGCTACAAATTCCACCACTTGCCATCATTCACCAGGTTTCAGAAAAAATCCTCTTTGCTTGCGGGAGGGATAGCCGTTGCGCTATTTTTTTATTTTATCAACCCATTGGGCGTAGCCGAAAAAGCCAATATTGTGTTGTCAGTCGCGGCACTGATGATAAGTTGGTGGGTCAGTGAAGCGTTGCCCATGCCCGTAGTGGCGCTTATTCCCTTAATTGTTTTTCCGTTGTTAGGAATTGCCGATCTCAAAACGGTGGCATTGAGTTATGGCGACCAGATCGTTTTCCTGTTTATGGGCGGGTTCATGTTGGGTCTTGCCATCGAGAAATGGAACCTTCACCGGCGTATCGCTTTGGGTATTGTAAGGATCACAGGCACCAGCGGCGACAGGATCGTGTTGGGATTTATCCTGGCAACAGGTTTTATCAGTATGTGGATCAGTAATACTGCCACAACAATGATGATGTTCCCCATTGCATTATCAGTTATTCATGTAATGAAAGATACAGGTAATGGTACCGGGAATTTTAAACATTTCAGCCTGGCGATGATGTTATCGATCGCTTATGCGTCCAACTTTGGTGGCATTGCCACAATAGTAGGCACGCCTCCGAACGTGGTTTTTGTTGGCTTTTATGAAAAGCATTACGGCAATGTCAGTTTTGTTGAGTGGATGTCGCTTTGCATGCCGATATCCATCCTTTTATTGATATCCCTTTATCTTGTTCTCACTAAATTTCTTTTTCCCAACCGCATCCTTTCAAGCGAGGCGGCCCGCCAGTATATCAATAATGAATACAAATCGCTGGGCCCCCTGTCTTATGCGGAGAAAAGAGTGATGATCGTTTTTGTTATCACTGCCCTGCTTTGGATATTCAAGGATGTTATTAACGAGCTTCAGTCTTATGTAAAACTTGATGACACTATCATTGCATTGCTTTGTGCCATGGCTTTATTTATCTGGCCTTCCGGCACCAACAAACATTTTGGTCTTAATGAAACAGAAGAACACGATTTTCATGGAGGCTTACTGGAATGGTCAGACACACGAAAAATGGCCTGGGGCATTTTATTGTTATTTGGTGGTGGGTTGGCGCTGGCGGCACAATTAGAAAAAACAGGTTTGATAAAACAATTGGGTGAATGGTTATCACATTTTGCAGGAGGCGGATTTACACTCGTGCTGATGGTAACGGTGCTCACTATTTTTATCAGTGAGGTAATGAGCAATATCGCCCAGGTGATCGTGTTCACTCCTGTTGTTTGTAGTTTGGGCGAAGCAGTTGGTATGAACCCGCTGATACTTGGTTTGGCAATGACACTTGCTTCCAGTTGCGCCAGCATGATGCCGCTGGCATCAACCCCTTAATTTGAAAAGCATTGATAGTAAACGGGTTCATAGTATTTTTAGTTTATAGGTTACCAGTTTGGAGACCACTTCACCCTTGGATTGGCCTTTTATGGATTCAAATATAAGGGGGCTATCCACAACTTTGAAACAATCATTTTAAAGTCAAAATTTGGACTATCCCAATTTTCAACTTTCCTGTTACATGGAGAAAAATAAGCTCTTAAATTGGTCTCGTATGCTATATTAGCAATTTCAGCTTTAGAATTCTCACTTGCCGGATTACATCCTGTTTGAAGTTTCCAAAAGCTTCATTTAAGCCCCAAAACTCAATCCGTATGCTATTATTATTTAAAGGACGTCCAAAGTCTTTAAGGAGCTAACACCCCCTAAAAACATGCTTTTCTGGCACACCCTTTCTTTTATACATCTTTGAAAATTTTAAAAGCTACCGGATGGAAAGGGATATATCATTATTTTTTTCCCTCAGACATACCCCCTCCTCCGGACTTTGCTACGCAAACCACACGGGGGGTTGAATATGAGGTGTAGGTCTTTTTTATACACCTTTCAGAAATTTTGGAAGGGAATTTTTTTTGGGGAAAAATTTTAAAGGCCAAATACCTTAATCAAATTGATGAACCCTGAAAAGGAAACACACTAAAAAAGTGTATCTGTTAAACTCGTTCTTAACTTTCTCCTAT
>DASVNY010000711.1:0-4660 GCA_036383615.1 Chitinophagaceae bacterium | reverse complement strand
GAAAAGATCGCGAGGGGTAAACTTGAAGAACATGAAATGAAGCAACTCTATGCGAGAGGTATTCAGCGACTCGCACAAGCGCCTTTGTTTATTGATGACACACCGGCCCTGAACATTTTTGAATTAAGAGCCAAGTGTCGCCGATTAAAGAATAAACATAATATCGGTATGATCATCATCGACTATTTACAGTTGATGAGCGGGACCGGTGAGAACCGTAATAGTAACCGTGAACAGGAGATCAGTAATATTTCAAGAAACCTGAAAGGATTGGCCAAGGAGTTGAATATTCCTATCATCGCCTTGTCACAGTTGAGCCGTGCAGTTGAACAACGCGGCGCCAAAGAAGGAAGCAGGGTTCCTCAATTGAGTGACCTTCGTGAATCGGGAGCGATCGAGCAGGATGCCGACATGGTTATGTTCTTATATCGCCCGGAATATTATGATGTAACAACAAGCGCGGAAGGAGAGAACATAAAAGGACTTACGGAAGTAAAGATCGCCAAGCATAGAAATGGTTCATTGGAAACGATCAAGCTAAAAGCATTACTGCATATTCAGAAATTCACCAACTGGGATGAAGATCCGTATAGTGGAATCGGGCTACCGGGCGGCGGATGGAAACCTGTAGCCGATGCAGATGGCGGCGGAGAGAAATTATATATACAAACCGGCAGCCGCATGAATGATATCGCTGACGAAGATGACCAGCCTTTTTAAGTAAAAACCATTATCATAAATAGAGTAGCTCCTTATTATAGGGAGCTATTCTATTATAGGTATAATAGTAATATGATATCTCCGTTGTAGGCAACATCCACTATTCTTTTAAAACCACCACCGATGAGAACCATTCTTATTGCTTTATTTCTTTGCCTCTGCGCCCGGGCCAATACACAAACAGTTTGCGGAATAATAGGTGAAGGCGGCACATTGAATATGACTGCGCCAGTCGGCACCACTTTTATATCTGTATCATTTGCCAGTTATGGAACACCTAACGGCAGTTGCGGGAGCTTTACTGTTGGCGGCTGTCATGCCAGCAACAGCATGGCTATCGTTCAATCCTATTTGGTGGGATACAATTCAGCTGATATTCCCGCGACCAATACCGTTTTCGGGGATCCCTGCGGAGGAACAGTTAAACGATTATACGTGGAAGCCATCTATTCGTTGCTGGCGCCACTAAAACTTATTTCTTTTTCAGGATCAACGGCTGGAAATAAAAACCTTTTGACCTGGGAAACCAGCAATGAAATCAATACACTTGAATTTGAAATTGAACATAGCAACAACGGCCTGGTCTTTTCAAAAAAAGGAACAGTGACCGCGAATAACAGGAGTGGTTCAAATTCCTATTCATATGCTGAGCTACAAGATCAACCCGGCACTCATTTCTATCGGCTGAAGATGGTTGACCAGGATGGTAAATTTAATTATAGCAATATTCTTAAGCTTTCAACGGAGCCCATTAGTTCATTAACGGTTTTTCCAAACCCGGCAACAGGCAGCATAACGTTAAGCGGTTTGCAGGCGACAGGAGTTGTTGAAATAATAACAATACAGGGCGAAGTAATGAAACGCAAGACGGTTACTGCCCAAACACAGGTGATCAATATAGAAGAATATCCAACCGGGGTTTATATTGTAAAATATTCATCGGCTAAAACAACCAGCAGCCGGATGATAGTGAAACGATAGCAATGTGTTATGTTTGAGGAACGATGAGTGTTCCTTTCTTTTATATCAGCGAATATAACAACGGGCAAAAAGAAATTGAATTAGATGAAGACAGCAGTCGTCATGTGGTGCAGGTATTGCGAATGCAATCGGGAGAAAAACTTAACCTTACAGATGGGAAAGGAAACCTGATCACTGCAGAAATAATCAATGCCCATAAAAAATATTGCTCGGTCCGGGAACTCGTTTCACATTTCACATCTCCCGTCTCACGAAAGGTCACTATCGCCATCTCCCTTCTCAAAAATGCCAGCCGCTTTGAGTGGTTCCTCGAAAAAGCAACCGAGATCGGCATCACTGAGATCATTCCTTTACTTTGCGAGCGAACAGAAAAAGAAAAATTCCGCTTTGATAGAATGAAAGGAATATGCGTGAGTGCGATGTTACAGTCACAACAAGTATGGCTGCCGGTTTTGCATGAACCAAAGAAATTTGAAGATTTGGAAATTTGGAAATGTGCAGATGGGTCCAATTTCATAGCCCATTGCACAGATGATAAAAAACAAGAGTTGTCTCATCTTCAAACCAGCAAATCTTCAAATTTGCTAATTGCCATTGGCCCTGAAGGAGATTTTACAAATGAAGAAATAGCGCTTGCTCTACAACACAATTTTATTCCTGTGAGTTTGGGTGAAACAAGATTGAGAACGGAAACGGCAGGCATAGTAGCCGCTGTTATGTTAGCAATGAACAGGTTATAGTTCTTCGCAAATTTTTTTAACGATTGAGGGCCCTTCATAAATAAAACCGGTCCACACCTGCACAAGCGTAGCGCCGGCGCTCAATTTTTCTTTGGCATCCCCGGCAGTGAAAATGCCTCCCGATGCTATGATAGGAAGGCTGCCATGCGTTTTATCAGCAATATATTTTACGATATCAGTGTTTCTTTGTTTTAACGGAGCGCCGCTTAAACCACCGGTTTGTTTACTGATCTCTATTGATTCTTCACTTAACCCTTTGCGGCTGATGGTTGTGTTGGATACTACAAGACCATCGAGATGTATTTCCAGGGCAAGGGCTACCACATCATCAATTTGTTCCTGCGTTAGATCGGGAGCAATTTTCAACAAAATTGGCTTGGCATGTGCTTTTGCATTATTGATCATCTGCAAATGCCGGAGTATTTTTCGCAATGATTCTTTTTCCTGCAATTCGCGAAGTCCGGGTGTATTGGGAGAGCTTACGTTCACAACAAAATAATCAACATAAGGATGCAGCTCTTTAAAACAGGTCTCGTAATCTTTCCAGGCATCCTCGTTGGGTGTTATTTTGTTTTTGCCAATATTCCCACCGATGATGAGCTTCGAATTACTCTTTTTCTCTTTCCACTCATTTAATCTTTTAGCTACCACCTTTACACCATCATTATTAAAACCCATGCGGTTGATCAAGGCTTTATCGGCAGGCAAACGAAATAATCTTGGTTTCTCATTTCCTGCCTGTGGCAATGGAGTAACAGTACCAATTTCTACAAAGCCAAATCCCAATGCCTCGAGTTCGTTTAAATATTTTGCATTCTTGTCAAAACCGGCGCCGAGACCTACGGGGTTCTGGAATTTAATATTGAGCATTGAGCATTTAACATTGCCTTTGGGTGTGAACATTCCGGCAATCAATTTTTTCAACCCGATGCTGCACAACAACTTCAGGCTGTTCATCGAAAAATAATGGATCCATTCAGGTGGGAAACGAAAAAGAACCTTTAATAAGAATTGGTACATAGCGGCTGCGAAGATAACTGAACTTTTATGCTCATTTTTGGTTGATAAAGGAAGACAGATTACTTTTGGTATAGAAAGTTGCATAAACAACTAAAATGTTTATGGTTTTAGTTTATAGTTGATGGTTGGTCCCATCTTATGAGCAGAACCATAAACGATAAACAAAAAACAACAAACTCGTTCGTATGCAGGAAGCATATATAGTAGCAGGTTATCGTTCCGCTGTAGGTAAAGCAAAACGGGGTGGCTTCAGGTTCTATCGTCCCGACGATCTTGCTGTTGACGTTATCAAAGGATTACTGGCAAGTGTGCCGCAGGTTGACCCCAAAAGAGTGGATGATGTAATTGTTGGTAATGCTGTGCCCGAGGCAGAGCAGGGTTTGCAGGTGGGTCGCATCATTGCGGCAAGAGCATTGGGTTTTGATGTGCCGGGCATGACAGTGAATCGTTATTGTGCATCGGGATTGGAAACAATTGCTATTGCTACTGCCAAAATAAGAATGGGCATGGCGGATTGCATTGTAGCTGGGGGAGCAGAAAGTATGAGCCTGGTGCCTACAGCCGGTTGGAAAACCGTTCCGGCATATTCGATTGCAAAAGACGACCCTGACTATTATCTCAATATGGGTCTTACTGCCGAAGCAGTAGCAAAAGAATTTGGTATTAGTCGTGAAGCACAGGATGAATTTTCTTATCACTCACATCAGAAGGCGATAAAGGCCATTGAAAATGGATATTTCAAAGAAGGTATCCTTCCAATAACCGTAGAAGAAGTTTATCTTGATGCAAAAGGGAAAAAGCAAAAAAGAAATTATGTTGTTGATACGGATGAAGGCCCGAGAGCTGACACATCTATGGAAGCATTGGCGAAATTGAAACCCGCTTTTGCAGCAGGTGGTGTTGTAACAGCCGGCAACTCATCGCAAACAAGTGATGGGGCTGCCTTCGTGATCGTGATGAGTGAAAGGATGGTAAATGAGTTGGGGTTAAAACCTATTGGAAGATTGGTAGGAAGTGCGGTGGCTGGTGTGCATCCGCGTATCATGGGTATTGGTCCTGTGGCAGCGATCCCTAAATTGCTGAAACAAGTGAACATGAACTTATCGCAAATTGACCTGATCGAATTAAATGAAGCTTTTGCATCACAGGCGCTGGCTGTGATAAGAGAAGCGGGTTTGGATTCATCTAAAGTGAATATC
>DASVNY010000710.1:0-3905 GCA_036383615.1 Chitinophagaceae bacterium | reverse complement strand
GTAAATCCTTTCCTTAACTATAAGATCAAGAAAGTTGATCGCCCTTTTCTTTCAAAAGAAGAATTGGAAGCTATGGCCGACAAGCAATTCGTGAGCAATCGCTTAGAGCAGGTTAGAGATATATTTTTGTTTAGTTGTTATACGGGGCTGGCTTACATCGATGTACAAATGCTAAAACGGTCAGAGATCGTCAAGGGCTTTGATGGAGAGCAGTGGATTTTTACAAGCCGCCAAAAAACAGACACGCCATCACGTATTCCTCTCCTACCTTATGCTTTAAGTGTCATCGACAAGTATAAAGAGCACCCACAATGTGAAAGCGAAGACCGGGTATTGCCAATATTAAGTAATCAAAAAATGAATGCTTATTTAAAAGAGATCGCAGACTTGTGCGGAATAAATAAGGATCTTACCTTCCATATAGCCAGGTATACTTTCGCAACCACTGTAACATTATTAAACGGTGTGCCTATTGAAAGTGTTTCTAAAATGTTAGGGCATACCAATATCAAGACTACACAACACTACGCGCGAATCTTGGATTTAAAAGTTGGCGAGGCCATGGGTGCACTACGAAAAAAACTACAAATGAATTAAAAAAGCCTCCATACACAAGTTATTGATATGAAAGAGTTAAATACGATCGATCATGGAATCGCGGAGAAAATATATTTAATACGAGGAGTAAAAGTCATGTTTGATAAAGATCTGGCGGAAATGTACGGTACAACTCCAATACGTTTAAGACAACAGGTCAAGCGTAATTCAGAGCGCTTTCCCGAACATTTCATGTTTCAATTATCGGAAAATGAAATAGATCTTATGGTATCACAAAATGTGATACCTTCTCGCCAATCATTGGGTGGCAGTTTGCCTTATGTCTTTAGTGAGCATGGAATCTTAATGCTTGCAAATGTGATCAAAAGTCAACAAGCGATAGCAATGAGCATTAAAATTATTGAGGTATTTATCAAATTTAGGGAAATGCTAATTTCTCAAAAAGATCTCATGCTTAAATTTGAACAAATTGAAAAACTGGTCATTCAACATGATGATGATATCGCGGCAATTTTCAAGGCACTAAAGCAATTGTTATTGCAAAAAAATGAACCACGGAACCCGATAGGCTTTAAGTTGAATGGGGAAGCCAACTTTGTGATTTCAATACGTGTCAGGGGTCGCAAATTGTGACTCCTTATAAACTGATGGCGGGAGATTTAAGACACAGACTCGAGGTCATCGAAGAAAATAAAAAGCTTTATGAGCGCCTCTTACAAAGTGAACGTAAGAAAATAAAACAAATGTTTCCTGAATTAAATCTACCTTTTCAACTTAGCCGACTGGCCGAATAATCACAAACACACTCAGTCATTGCATCGCTTAAACAACCGGAGCTGATAGCAGGGAAACTGTCAAGGGTCCCGATCCTATCATCGGGATTTACTTGCCCTTGACGGTTTGCCTGCGTAGCTAATTTTGTGACCGCGGTGCTGTGACTAACCGATAATCCGCGGGCGGGAAAGGCAGGTGTGTATGAGGAACGAATACACTCCTGCAAGTGCGGCGGCAAGGCTGGCGGCACAATGGAACCCGGAGCGAAGCGCGTGGTGTAATGAAGCCGCCAGCCACAGCCGCATGGCCAACTATCTGTCAAAAAGAAATATCCGGTTACAATAATGCATTGCTTCAACGCGAAATCTGCTTACTCTTGGATTTTTCCTTTCGTTTTTTCTTTTCCTCAATTTCGCTCTCCGGAACAATGTTAGCGCCTCCGGTATATATTGGTTCCAGCATCACTTCCAGGAAACTTGCCGTTGTTTTACCAACTGCCGAAAGCATACTGGCCGTTGTCGTAAACAAGCCATCCGCAACTCCCTTGGCCAGTTCATTAGCCGCCGACCTGCTTTCGTAATTCTGCGAAGCGCCTTCCGCTAACACACCCATCTGTTCCCGCTGCGATAGCTCGCCATTCTTCTGAACATTAGCGTACGCCATCGTATCTTTAAGCTTCCTGTCAAATTCAAAAAGGCTGTCGAAAAGAGATTCCCCGCTCTGTTTAAATGCTACCCGGTCAAACTGGCCCATCTTTTTGGAATGTTCCGCATTCTTTCCCCTCGAAGTATTCATCGGACTAAGCTTGATCTTATTGGTTATATCCTTACGGCTCACAATAACCTGCACATGCATCTGTTCGCCTTCTTTACGTTCGCCCCGCTGTTTCAGTCCTTGTTTTACTTCCAAATCATTGTAGCTGTAATAACGGTAGTTTTCCAGTTTGGCGAACCATAACAGGTCTTCATTATTGTTCACGCCATCCCGGTTGAAGTTTTTTGCATAGGCATCCATCACCCTGACGGCAAAACCTTTCATCTGTTCTTTAGCACCTTCCTCACCATACTGTTCTTTCAGAAACCTAATCTCTTTCTGGCTCGGACTGATATTGACCAGGAAAAATTTAGCATCTCCTTTGCTCAGCTTGGCAACATTATTATCAATGCTGCGCGTTACTTCATAAGGCTCGATCCTGATCTGCTATCCGTTGAACCAGTATTCTGGTTCCGGCTTATTGTCGATCCGATTTTCTTTTTCCAGGTAATTTACCAGCCCCGCGCTGCTGCCTTTGTTTGCCGCTTCTCTACTATCTGTAATATTGATAAACATTAAATCCCCTACCTCCTGAAAAGGAAAGTTAAATACATGATTAAAGCAAACCGACCTGCGATCTGGTAATAGCGATCAGCTCGTCTTTTTCCCGGCCCGAGGTCATCATCCCAAAACCATCCCTAGATTTGATATAAGCGTCAAGGATGAAAAGGAACTGTTTTTTCAGGTTATCCTTGCTCTTTTGGCTTTTCGAAATCGTTTCCATCAGCGCATCTATGCCGGTTAACTTCTGCGCCAAAGCATACTGATTATTCAGCAAGTCCGTATTTGCCTTGAGGACTTGCGTATTGAAACGCTCGATGATCTTGACCTGTGATACGATCATCCTGTCCATTTCCGTTTTGATCGGAATGAGCAGCATATTCTCCTGGTTTCGGATAAAACCAATATACTGCTGATGATTTTTCATCAGCGCATTCTTCAACAACTCATCATTCAGGTCCAGGGGATCTTTCTTGCTTTTATAAAAGTAATCGACCATCTGAATAAACACCTGCCGCTTCGTCCTGCCCAGTTTTAGGGCGATCTTTTCAAACTTCTGATCTACCGCAACAGGGTATCTCACTGATCTCACATTAATATCTTCCATACTCATATTCTCAAACCGGTCAAATAACTGTCTATGCAACTGTGCCTTTATTACTATATGCAGGATACCGCCGGGGATCCTGTTTTCTTTTATCCTATAGGCGTAAACGCTCTAAAGTATCCCCGGAGGATACGTAAAACCCCCGTAGCGAAGCGTAGGGCAAGCAAAGTAGGGCTCTGCCCAACTTCCGCTTGCTCCCTCCGCTTTCGCGAAGCGACCGCCGCTTTTCTTCCTGATTTGCGACACAAATCATTACCGGTGCAGCCATTGGCTGCACCGGATTTATATATTATATAGCTGGATATCTGACTATGCTTATATCGGAATAACTGGTTATCCCGATATGCGGTTATCCATATAGCCCGGTATACAGCTATGCCGATATAAGATATCGGGCTACACTTCCCAACCGACAGGCCAGTAAACCTGGCTGCCGAGTTTGGGATGGTATGACGGCTGATAACGGATGTATCCGTATTCGTCGAGTTCTTTGATACACTTGTGGTATGTCGCAATCGATGCTATCCGGCTAAAAGCCATCAGTGTTTTTCGGGTGACAGAGAACGGGCTTTTGAAACCAACGCATTGCCATTGGACAAATAAGGCGCTGAACAAGCTGATGTGTGTCGTATTCAGCCGCCCGTCCATGCTA
>DASVNY010000709.1:0-2108 GCA_036383615.1 Chitinophagaceae bacterium | reverse complement strand
AGCTGTTTCTTTTGTTGGTAGTACCAAAGTGGCCAAGATCGTTTATAAAAGAGCGACGAATAATTATAAAAGATGTCTTGCATTGGGTGGCGCAAAAAATCATTTGATGGTCTTACCCGATGCCAAACCCGATATGACCGCGCAAAATGTGGCAGCAAGTATGAGCGGATGCGCCGGTCAGCGATGCATGGCCGCGAGTGCCATGGTGGGTGTAGGAAATATTGATCATATCATTGATAAAATATGTGAAGAGGCAAGGAAGATCGTCCCGGGAAAAAACTTAGGCGCTGTTATCAGCAAAGAATCCAAAGAAAGAATTGAACGCTATATCACAGAAGCTGAACAACAAGGTGCTAAAGTGTTGGTTGATGGCCGTAATACCAAAGTTGATGGAAAGGAGAATGGCACTTATGTCGGGCCAACCGTAATTGATTTTGTAAAACCCGATATGGCCGTAGCCAAAGAAGAAATATTCGGGCCTGTGATCAGCATCATGCGCACACAAACAGTTGATGAGGCGCTGGCTATTGAAAATGCAAATCCTTATGGCAATGCTGCTTCTGTATTTACGCAAAATGGTGGGTTAGCCAGATATGTGATCGATAGGGCCAGCGCCGGGATGATCGGTGTAAATGTGGGTGTACCTGTGCCACGGGAACCTTTTTCATTTGGCGGGTGGAACGAAAGCAAATTTGGTGTGGGTGATATAACGGGTAAAAGCTCTATTGAATTTTGGACCAAGCTAAAAAAGAGCACTACCAAATGGAATCCCGAAGCCGGTGTGAATTGGATGAGTTAAAGAAACTGTGCGACATAAAACTGACTAATGGCAAAAGCAAAGAAAGATATTATCAAATACAGACCCGATGAGATCATCGTCAACAAGATCCATGTTATCCGGGGTCACAAAGTGATGCTTGACTTTGATATTGCCGCTTTGTATGATGTAACAACAAGTGCATTGAACCAGGCAGTAAAAAGAAATGCGGAGAAATTTCCAGAGCCTTTTGCTTTTCGTCTTACCAAAAAAGAATGGATTCAAATGAGGTCGCAAATTGCGACATCATCATCGCAACTACCTGATTTTCAAGAAAAAGCAAACATGATGTCACAAAATGTTACATCATCCTCTAAAAGAAAAGTTTCTGCACCGCCCTATGCCTTTACTGAACATGGAATAGCAATGGCTGCAACAGTATTGAAAAGTGAAATGGCAGTAAAGATGAGTGTCACGATTGTAAACACTTTTATAGAATTGAGAAAACAAATATTGGACTATGCAACATTGGCAAAGGAAATAAAAGCATTGAAATTTCATGTTGAGGGACATGATGCACAACTTAACAAGATATATGATGTGATTGAAGATTTCTTAGATAAAAAAGTGGAGGAGAAAAAATGGGAAGAAAGAGAAAGGATCGGGTTTAAAACAAAAAAGGCAAGCTGAATACAAGGCAATAAAAATGAATCTTTACAGACAAATACTACTTTTTCTTTTCGTGTGTTGTATGCTGATTTCGTGTAGTAGTAAAACAAACAACATCCCATCACTTGATGAAACTCATGCAAGGCAATTTGTTGAAAGGATAAAAATAGAGCATCAATTACCTGCGATTATCGAAATGTCCATTACACGTAAAAAAGCTATCGATATTGCCGAACCAGTGTTATTTAAAACTTATGGAAAGAAAAGTATTAAACAACAAAGACCCTATAAAACTTACTTGGCCGATGGATACTGGCATATCAGCGGAACGTTACCTGGAAAATTTTCTTTGGGCGGTGTCTTTGAAATTGTAATTAATGGAGAAAACGGGCAGATCGTTAAAATGACTCACGGAAAATAATTTATCCAAACCTGGAAACAAATAGCATGAATTGACCTTTATTCCGTAAGCCTGATCAACCTTAAACCTAACTGCGATGATCAGAAAATATTTTTTATCGCTGCTGGCTTCGGGATTATGTATCGCCGAAGAATTAAACGGGCAAACACCCATCACAGTAGCTGAAAGCACGTTGAAGGTAGCAATCATGAGTGAGGAAGTTTTTTATTTTGGTTTTGCGGAAGGAGATCAGCTTGTTTTCAGTTTTGAAGAAGCCAATGG
>DASVNY010000708.1:0-4724 GCA_036383615.1 Chitinophagaceae bacterium | reverse complement strand
GAATATGCCACTGCATTAGGAAGAAAATGGGGCATTGGTAATAAAGAGTTCAATAATGGAGTTGTCATTCTTATCTCAACCGGCGGTGGTGATGGGAACCGTGATGCCTATATCGCTGTCGGCTATGGATTGGAAGGAGCTATTCCTGATGTAACGGCTAAATATATTGTCGAGCATGAGCTGATACCCAATTTTAAAGAAGGTAATTATTACAGGGGTCTTGATGAAGCTACCGATGCAGTGATCAAAGCTGCAGCAGGTGAGTACAAAGCGCCGGCGAGTTATGGGAAAGGGAAGAATAAAGGCATTCCTTTTAAAACGATTATCATTATTATCATAGTAATCGTGATCCTGATTAGTGGAGGAGGGAGAAATGGTACTTATGTATCAAGAGGCGGCTGGACGGGTTGGAGCGGCGGCGGTTGGTCCGGCGGAAGCGGAGGGGGATGGTCCGGTGGTGGTGGCGGAGGTTTCGGCGGATTTGGCGGCGGTAGTTTTGGTGGAGGAGGAGCAGGGGGGAAGTGGTAAAGTTGATTATAAATAGAGTTGGAGTGATATGAGGAAATGCTGTTATTATCGACTAAAATTTATTGTTAGCCTTTTTCTCTTTTGATGCGAGATTATTTTGTAATCTTAGAGTCAAATAGGCCATCATGAAAAGGGTAAAAAAATTTTTTAAGTTTTTTACAAGTACTGTATTCATATCATTAGCAATAGGGATAATCTTAATTATAATTGGAACCTCTGACTTTCTCGTATATCTCCTTCCTAATTTAGTAAGCAACACCTCTCCAGTGCATGCTATCGTCCGAACAATTGGAGCGGCTTTTATTGGAAGCGGTGTTTTTACGGCAATTATTAAATCCTCCGAGTATTCAGAAATATTTTCCAATGTAATTGGCGAAATAATATGGTCAAAGAAATATTTGGAAAAACGAACTGATAAGAAGGAAATATGGAGTATGATTTCTAGGCTGACTTACGACGAAAAATTTCCATTGATTAGTGAACAAATTGAGGATATAATTACTAATCATTATTTCCCTGTAAAGCATAACTATTATGTAGAAAACTACGACTTATGTTTAAATGTCATCAATCACCCAAGTAACACTGATTATTGGATTCATGAAGAAGTTATAAGTTGCATAGTAAAGCCAATTAATGCTAATGAAAAGATATTTTATGGATTTATGTCCTCAATTGATTTACCGGAAAGCAACACGGACGAAAATCCAGATTTGACAAGTTTTAAGCTTTCTTCAATAGTTGTAAATGGCATTGATGTTGAAATTCCAGCTTTAAAAACCATCCAAACTCCTGGACAATTAACTCACGAGGCGGCCATACCACTGCAACATGAAAGCGAGTATAGTTTGGTAATTAAGAGAGAAAAAATTCTATCCAAAAGGAAAAACCCTGATAAAAGAATATTTGCTCCATTTATCATAAAAGATGTTAAGGCGACAGTTATTTTGGATGTAGGCATGAATCTTGACTTTCACAAAATGGGGACCATTCATGAATTTAAGAAGTCTGAAGAGCATATAAATGGGGGTGTAAAAGTCGTAAGTTGGACGTATCATGGATTAATACTTCCAGCGCAAGGGTTTATAATAATTTTTAAATAAATAACTTTGATTAACTCTTTTTATTAAATTTTTCTATTAATTTGTATATCATTTAAAACTTAAAACTATGGTACTCAACCACAAAGCAATTTTTCACTTAGATGATAATTGGGGCTAAAAACAAGAAACTATCTTTTTAAATACAAAATTAAGGCCTCAGTATTGGGGCTTTTTTTATTAAGGATATAGTTAAATAATTATGAATGGTTCAATCCTTCTTTAGTTATTTGATATTTAATATACTTATTCATGTAGTTGAATTTTTACTCTGTCCTAGGCACTTTGTAGAGATATAATTTGACTGTTTAGACGATTCTGCTCTATTCGTCCTTAGTTAATGATCTTTCAATGCTACATGAATAAAGGAGATATGAGAATTTTGCAGTGAAAAGCAGTAGGGACGATGAATGACAGATTACGCACAACAGAGTATTGACTAATAGCCGAGTATAAATTTTTTGATCCTAATATTAGTGTTCGGAAATTTCACTAAGCTCCAGCCAACGAAATTCTTTTTCATCGAGTAATTGTGTTACTTCTCCAATACGATTTGCTAATTGCTGCAATTCTTCAAAAGGCGTGTTACCACTATTCAGCTTTCCCGTGATCGTTTCTTTTTCTTTCGTCAACTGCGCAATTTCTTTTTCTAATAACTCAAACTCTCTTTTTTCTTTATAGGAAAGTTGTCGCTGGCTTGCTTTGTTTGTTTCTTTTACTTCTGTTGCTTTTTGGATCTTGCCTGTTTTTTCAGCTGTATCATCCGATTTTATTTTTTCAAGCCTGTACTGGGAATAGTTGCCGGGGAAATCCCTGATCTCACCATCACCTTCAAAAACAAATAAATGATCCACCAGCCTGTCCATAAAATAACGGTCATGCGAAACAATGATCAAACAACCGGGAAACTCACTCAGGAAATTTTCCAGGACACCCAATGTGGGCAGATCAAGGTCATTGGTAGGTTCATCGAGGATAAGAAAATTAGGATTGCGGAATAGAATTGATAGTAAATGCAACCTTCTTTTTTCACCACCACTCAGGTTACTGATATAAGTATATTGTTTGTCGGGATCGAATAAAAACAACTGCAGGAACTGTGCAGCGCTGAGAGAGCCACCACTTGCCAATGGAAAATTCTCAGCAATATTTTTTACGAATTCAATCACCCGCATGTCTTCCTTTACGATCAATCCCTGCTGCGAGTAGTTGCCAAAGATCACCGTATCACCTACATTCACTTTGCCGCTATCCACCTGTTCAATTCCCTGGAGAATATTGATAAAAGTGGATTTGCCCACTCCATTCTTTCCAACTACGCCAATACGTTCTCCTTTTTTGAATGTATAATCAAATCCTTTCAGGATGATCTTCTCACCATAATTCTTATAAACTTTTTTCAGCTCGATCACTTTGCCGCCGAGCCTGTTCATCTTCATCTGCAGTTCCAGCTGCTCATCTTCTATTTTCTGTTTTGCTTTCTTTTCTACTTCATAAAAATTATCCTGGCGGCTTTTGCTTTTAGTAGTTCTTGCTTTGGGTTGCTTGCGCATCCATTCCAGTTCTTTGCGATACGTGTTGCGGGCCTTATCAATACTGGCCAGTTCCATTTCTGTTCGCGCCGCTTTTTTCTCCAGGTAATTTTCATAATCACCTTTATAGACATACATGTTGCTGCCATCCAGTTCCCAGATCTCTTCACAAACGGTATCGAGAAAATAACGGTCGTGGGTAACAAGAAGCAATGTTGCATTTTCTTTATCCAAATAATGCTCCAGCCATTCCACCATTTCCACATCAAGGTGGTTGGTGGGTTCATCCATTACCAGCAGCACATGCTTGTGTTCAAAGCCGATATCAATTAATGTTTTGGCAAGCGCCACTCTTTTTCGCTGACCGCCACTTAATGTATTGACGGGTTGGTTGAGATGATGAATATTCAACTTGCCCAACACCTGTTTCACTTTGGTGTCAAAATCCCAGGCGCCGAGTTCATCCATTTTTATGATAGCGGCGCTTAACTTGTCTGGATCAGCTTCTTCACTGATCGCTTCATATTCTTTAATGGCTTTGATAATGGGATGATCATGAAAAAAGATATTGTCAAGGATCGATTTCTCTTCAATAAAGACAGGTTCTTGTTCAAACAATACCACGTCAACATCTTTATGTATCCATAGTTTTCCTGCATCCGCTATTTCCTTTCCCGCCAAAATTCTTAATAGCGTGGACTTGCCGGTGCCATTGCGGGCCACCAATGCGATCTTATCACCTTCTTCTATATGAAATGATATATCCGAAAACAGGGGAGTGATGCCATAACTCTTTGTCAACCCTTCAGCAGAAACATAATGCATGCTGCAAAGATAAGCCCCGCCCGGCTGTGCACCCAATGAGAATTGAGCATTGAACATTTTCTTATCATCGCGAAAGAGAAATGCTCAATTTTCAACGAACAATTTTCAATGCTCAATTATAGTCGCCACGCGGCTATTTAGGGTTATTTCAAACTCAACCAGATCAAAAGACAAATAGCCGCAGTAATAAGCAGTACAACCAACAATTCTTTATTTTCCCATTTCTCTTTCTTCCTCAACTGCTGCACCACCTTCTCTATCTCTATTTTAGTTTCATCACCTGCTAATTTCATGAGCCGTTCTCCGATAATTGCCGCCTGTTTTGCTTTTAGCACTTTCACCGACCGAACTGTTGCATGTACTACCTGGGCATTTACTTCCTGTTCATTAAAGCTGTTCAGCTTTTCAATGGTAGCATCATTCAACAATGCATTGATATAGTCAAATAATCCCTCTTTGTCCATGCGATGCACATCAAGCCTGGCAACATATCTTTCCAGTTCGAGTGTTTCCTTTAGTATAGAAACAGGAGTTATTACCGCCTGGGTTTTCTTCTTGCCAATGCTCTGGTCATACCATCGCTGTTGCAGGTATAATTCTTTTTTCGAGGGATTCGTGAGCACTTCATAAGCCTCTTTTATCTCTGTAAAATAGGATGCGGAGTAGGCATCACTTGTTTTATCCGGATGGTGGAGATGCGCCAGGCGACGATAAGCCTGTTTTACTTCTGCCAGCGAAG
>DASVNY010000707.1:0-2823 GCA_036383615.1 Chitinophagaceae bacterium | reverse complement strand
CAGGTTATCTGTGCTTATCTTATTATGGCAGCGTTGGGCATACCTGCACATGTGACAGAGTATATTTTTATTTTTCTTGTTTCCTCTGTTGTTTCTGTAT
Source organism: Chitinophagaceae bacterium (assembly GCA_036383615.1). Taxonomy (GTDB): domain Bacteria; phylum Bacteroidota; class Bacteroidia; order Chitinophagales; family Chitinophagaceae; genus CADEDV01. The sequence continues at coordinate 2,723 of DASVNY010000707.1, read as the reverse complement.
TGCCGCTTACAATTGGTGGCCTGGGTATAAGAGAAGTTGTTTTCCTGGAAGGTTCTAAATACTTCGGCCTGCTGCAGGAAACATCTGTCGTTATCAGCATCCTGTTTTATCTCATTACTCTTTTTACTTCTGCATGGGGAGCTGTTTATGTTTTTAAAGACCCGCTAAAAGAAGAAAAGGCCGCATAGCAGCCTTTTCCGATTTTATGAATTTGATTTTAAAACCTCAATGATAACCCAGTCTGCAAAGTAGCAAATGATCCATCTCCTCCTTCAATAAATATCCCAAACTTCGTATTGAAATTATACCTGACTCCTGCTAAATAACTTGGATACTTATTCCCATAGCTCTGCACATAGGGATACTTATAGTATGGCACAGTAGCCCCCATACTCTGAAAATCTGACTCCCTTGGATCATTGTTATCATGTCCTTTTAATAGAACTAAACCTAATTGCAAATAGACATCCCATTTATCCTGCTTTTTCCAAAGCTTGAGCTTCTCATAAAAAAAATCGGAGATATTAAGGCGGAAGTTAGCTGACACTGGAATGTAATAACGATCCATAAACAGTGGCGCCTCGGTTCCGTTACTTAGTTTTGCAAAATAGATGTATGATCTTTCTGTATATCCGACCGAAGCATTTACTTCAAAATACTTGTTAATTGGATAGCCGATCCTTATTTCGTAATACATTCCATCGTTCCCATTGTAATAAAAATGTCTATCACTGGTAAAGTAAGCCGAAACGATTGCATCAATACGGATAAATCCGTGTTGATGCTGACCGGCTACTACGTAATAAAAGAATTGACTAAATAGAAGTAAAACAAGGGTTCTCATATTTTCTTTTTTTGCTTAACTCAGCTTACCGTATTCAAAGAAAAATAAGGATTATCAGAACTTAATACCTCCTGCAAGGGAAATTTGGGTTATAGTATTTCCATCCGTGTCAGTTTGAACTCCTCCAATTATCCCTATTGACCATTTTTCTTTGATTACATAATTGTATTGTAATTGTGCTTCTCCGCCAACTGTGTATGTACGTTGAGGAGTCGAGTGAGAATATAAAATAACCGGGTAAGGCAATCCTGTTCCAGCCGGGTAATCAATTTGATAATAATCGGGGTAAGATGAGGATTGGTATCTGAATAAGCAATTTGCTTTTGCTAAAATTTCGTGAGATGATTTTTTCAAAATACTATACCCAATACCTCCTCCCAATTGAAGCCCCCCAGTAGTATATCGAATGGAACCATCAACCTCCCGGGTTCCCACAGTGAATTTTAAAGGATATGATCCATCATGAATAGTCCCGGAAAAAAAAACGTTCCAGAGTAGTTTCTTTTTAAAATGCTTTCCATACTGGGTTGAGAAAATAATACCCCGTAGATCACCGGTTCCATTAGAAGATCTGCCAGCGGATACTTGCAAATAGTTTTTTAAATTATCGGGCTTTGTTTGAGCATTTGAATGAAAGGAGAAAAGAAATGCCAGGCTGCAAAAGAAGAATTGTTTCATTTTATAGAATTTAGGTTAAGCATTAAAGCTACTTACATCTAAATTCCAATAGCCCAATCACCTCATGCGAAAGATGTAAATTTTTCTTAATCCTGCCTCGCAGGTACGCTATAAGATAAAAAAATAAGTCATCCGCAAAAAGCGAATGACTTACTATTACTGACTGGAGGATTTGGAAATATCTTAGTGCAGGAACATCGTATCAACAACTGTTACATTACCCGTTGTTACACTGATGCCCATTCTTGTTGTATCTCTTAATACTGTGTCGCCGGGAAGGAAAAGCAGGTTATAAGAACCAGGATTCAACCCGCGAACAGCATAACCGCCCGTTGCATCTGTATAAGTGCTGGCTACTGTATCAGGTCCAAGTATCAGCAATACCGCAGTTGTTACTGAATCAGGTCTTACCCATCCTTTTAAACTTCCACCAACTGCGCCCAACGTTGTACGAATAACAGGTTTCAGCATATACTTTCCATTACCGGTTTTATGAATTGATTTCGCTACATCGAAGTCAAGCAAAAGTTTATACATGATACCTGCAGACACATCCTGGTGGATGTTCAGTTTTAATCCTGATTGTTGTGCGCTTGGCGTTTGCAACTTGATACTATCACCATCAACTACTACATAGTTGTCTGGTCCCAATATCAATCTTAATTGCTGAACACGTCCTACAGGAATTTCTGCATCGGCAAGGATAGTATCATCATCATTTACCAGCTTCAGCAGATCATACCTGCCGCTTGCAACGTTGGCAAGACTTTGCCAGCCACTCAACGAATCACTGGTAACATTTATCTGCACATCCCTTACATCAATGTAAACTGCATCATAATCTCCGGGGTCATCGGTCAGCGCCACCTGGAGGCGGGCTTTATTGCTGCTGACGCTTTTTTCTTCCCTGTTACAGGCCCATAATATAAAACTGGAAACGGCCGCAAATAGTACGACCTTCAAGGTTGACGTTCTCATAGATCTTTGTGTTTTTAGTCCGTCCAACGTAACCAAGTTTAATGCCAAATTAGCATGACAACGAAAACCGGTGGTTGCAAAAAGAAAAAAGGCTCACGAATGAGCCCTTAACCTTAAACGTTTTTCATAACGGACCAGGGGCGGTCAGACAAGAATTTTAAAAACGGAATCGAACGCTAAGTTTTAGCAAAGATGATGCCGCCGGAACGCAGTTTAGATGATT
>DASVNY010000706.1:0-3291 GCA_036383615.1 Chitinophagaceae bacterium | reverse complement strand
TTGATGAGTTTGTGGAAGGGAAAAAAAGAGCACTAAATAATGAAGAGTTGCGGGGGCTTCATTTGTTCCGTACAAAAGCGAGATGTATGAATTGCCATCATGGCCCCCTGTTTTCAGACAATCTTTTTCACAAAGGAGTATTCAGTAGTAGTGATGCGGGTCTTTATAAAGTGACGCAGAAAGAAACCGATATCGGCAAATTTAAGACCCCTTCGTTGAGAGATGTTATGAAAACCGGCCCCTGGTTTCATAACGGATCAGCCAGTCACATGCTCGATATTTTATTTGCTTATAACAAGCTTTCTCCCTCACCCCGAAGTAGCAGCACCCAAATGCTTTACCTGACAAACAAGGAGATAGGAGCCGTTATGGCTTTTCTTAATGCTATCTCGACCCCACCTCTTGAGTTCACCAGCCCGATTTTACCCGAATAAGCAACTTTTTAAAGGGAAAAACTATCTTTGTTCTCCCATTGACTTATTAAAATTATAATATGAAAAAATTACTACTGATCGTTTTAGGAACTGGTCTTGCAGTTATGACCAATGCGCAACCGCCAGAAGGCGCTGCTAAACCAGGAGAATGGTATGGCGAGAAAGTTTCAACAGGTGGTGCTGTAGCTTTAAATGATGTAGCTAAAAAATTAGGCGATAGCGAAAAACCAGTTGACACAAAGATCAAAGCTAAGATCGTGGAAGTGTGCCCTAAAAAAGGATGCTGGTTAAAATTGGAACTGGAGAACGGAGAAACAGCTACTGTAAAAATGAAAGATTATGGTTTCTTCCTTCCATTGGCAGCAAAAGGAAAAACAGTAGTGATAGATGGTGAAGTAAAGATCAAGAATACTTCAGTTGAAGAATTGAGACACTATGCAGAAGATGCTAAAAAATCAAAAGAAGAAATTGAAGCCATCAATAAGCCACAAAAAGAAGTGAGAGTAACGGCGAGAGGAATAGTGATCGTTGAATAAAAGAGAAATAAAAATCTTGAAAAGCTGTCCGCTAACTGGCGGACAGCTTTTCTATTTCAATGCGTTCTTCGTTGCGTCAATTGTTTTATCAAGATCAGCATAGGTTAATGCATTATTCAGGAACCAGCTCTCGTACGCTGAAGGAGGAAGATAAATTCCCTGTTGCAGCATCGCATGGAAATACTTCTTGAAAAATTCATTATTGGCAGAAGCGGCCGATGCAAAATCAGTAACAGGGTGATCGCTAAAATGCACACTGATCATCGAGCCCAATTGATTAATAACATAGGGTTGGCCCCAGGCTTTTAAAACTTCATCCAAACCATTTTTCAGGTAGATGGTTTTTTCTTCTAATGCTGTATAGATAGAAGGATCGTTCTTTAATTCTTTTAGTAAGGTGTAGCCAGCGATCATCGCAAGAGGATTACCGCTTAATGTTCCTGCCTGGTAAACATTTCCCAGCGGAGCAATATGCTGCATGATCTCTTTTTTACCGCCAAACGCACCGACAGGCATTCCGGCGCCGATCACTTTTCCATACGTCACCAGGTCTGCCTTGATCCCTAATCTTTCCTGCGCACCGCCCGGAGCTAAGCGAAAACCTGTCATCACTTCATCAAAGATGAAAACGATGTTTTCTTCATCACAGAGTTTTCTGAGTCCTTCCAAAAATCCAGGTTGAGGTAAAATGCAACCCATGTTGCCGGCAACAGGCTCAACAATGATAGCAGCGATCTCTCCTTTATGTTCAGCTGCCAGTTTTTTTACAGCATCCAGATCGTTGTAGGCTGCAGTTAAGGTGTCATTAGCAACACCAGCTGTAACGCCCGGTACTGTTTGAATATTAAAAGTAGCTACACCACTTCCGGCTTTTACCAAAAATGAATCAGCATGGCCGTGATAATGACCCTCGAATTTGATGATCTTATTTCTGCCCGTAAAACCTCTTGCCAAACGAATAGCGCTCATGCAGGCTTCGGTACCGCTGCTCACCATCCTGATCAGATCAACATGAGGAACCATGCTGATGATCAATTCCGCCATTTCAATTTCTAACTCGGTGGGAGCACCATAGGAGGTAGAATCATTTGCTTTTTCCTGTATCGCTTTTACTACTGGTTCATAAGCATGACCCAAAATCATTGGTCCCCATGAAGCAATGTAATCGATGTATTGATTGCCATCTGCATCATATAAGTAAGCGCCTTTTGCTTTTTGTATAAACAAAGGAGTGCCACCTACACTTTTAAATGCACGCACAGGAGAGTTTACTCCACCTGGAATACTTTTCTGTGCTCTTTCGAATAGTTCTTTGCTTTTGCTATTATTCATAAAATGTTCAATACTCAATTATCAATATTCAATTCGCACATTAGCTAATTAACCGCACCGCATCCTTCGCAAAATATGTAGCTATCAGGTCAGCGCCGGCTCTTTTAATAGAGGTCAATACTTCGAGTATCGCTTTTTCTTCATTGATCCAGCCTTTTTCTGCAGCGGCTTTGATCATGGCATATTCACCACTGATATTATAAGCGCTAACAGGAACGTTCACCGCGTTCTTCACTTCCCTGATTATATCGAGATAACTCAAAGCTGGTTTTACCATTACAATATCGGCTCCTTCTTCTACATCCATTACCGTTTCTTTAATAGCTTCAATGCGATTTGCATAATCCATCTGGTAGGTTTTTTTATCACCAAAACCGGGAGCACTATCCAATGCATCACGAAATGGTCCATAAAAACAGGACGCATACTTGGCGCTATAGCTCATGATGCCAACATTGATAAAATTGTTTTCTTCCAGGCCTTTTCGAATAGCGCCGATGCGACCATCCATCATATCACTTGGTGCTATCATATCAGCACCTGCTTCTGCGTGACTGATACTCATTTTTACCAGGGCCTCAACCGTTTCATCATTTACAATTTGTCCGTCTTTCACAATACCATCATGACCATAAGATGAATAGGGGTCAAGCGCCACATCCGTCATCACATACATTTCCGGCACAGCCTCTTTAATAGCTTTGATACTTCTTTGCATCAAGCCGTTCTTGTTCCAGGCTTCTTTACCAGTATTATCTTTTAGTTCATCTTTTGATTTTACAAAGAGCAGAACGCTTTTCAAGCCCATGCTCCAGAGTTCTTTTACTTCCTTCACCGTTACATCCAAGCTATTACGATAATAGTTTGGCATTGAGGCAATTTCCGTTTTTATATTTTCTCCTTCACCAATAAATAAAGGAACGATGAAGTCGTTTGGAGTAAGATGAGTTTCACTCACCAGGCTCCTTATCGCTTCGGATTGGCGGAGT
>DASVNY010000705.1:0-1763 GCA_036383615.1 Chitinophagaceae bacterium | reverse complement strand
ACCTGAAGGGGCCTCTTCTCTTGAAGTGACCAGGTTATACTTAAATTCCTCATTCTTTCTAAGGGCATTAATAACACCTTCAAAAGACGGGTATTTAGATTTGTTGTCTCCTTTGATCAGGTATAACAATTTCTGACCTGCGAAAGCTTTCTTTGCTTCTGCCACCCACCATACCAATTCGTTATTAAGTGAATCGGTTACAGGTATTCCCGGCTGAACAAATTTTTCCTGGTTCTCAACCGAGAGATCAAGAAATCCTTTCAGGCTATTGAACGGAACGCCGACAATAGGGGCTTTAATGAATTTCTGCATTTGAGCGGGCGACAATCCCAGGTTCCTGCTTGTGTTAACACCCTGGATGACCTGTAAAAGCTTGGCTCCTTCCGGATCTTTTGGGGCAGAGATATTTACATAAACCTTGCTTTGACCATCAATAGTGATAAGAAAAGCATTCTCCTCTTTTAATATATCAGAAGAAACAGAGTTCGGTGTCTCAACAGGCACAGGCTCAGCAGGTTTGAACTTCGTTGCCATAATAAAGAAAGAGAGGATCAGAAAGGCTATGTCCACAAAAGGGGTCATATCCGTATCTGTACTCTTTCGGGCTATTTTGACTTTTGGCATTTATTCTGTTTTAAAAATGTTAGATGAAAATGTGCTGTGTTTCCATACAAATAAAACCTAAAAGCAGGTTTTATTTATAAAGAGAAGCAAAGCTTTGTGTCAGGGTAAAACCTGATTCATCTATGCCATAAGTGATCGAGTCGATCTTAGTTGTAAATATATTGTACATGATCAGGGCAATCGCAGATGTGCCGATACCAAGAGCCGTGTTATAAAGGGCCTCAGAGATACCAACCGCCAATGCACTTGAATCACCACCACTACCAGAATCACCAAGAGCAGCGAATGATTTGATCATACCGATTACCGTTCCTAACAAGGCTACGAGTGTACCAACTGAAGTAATAGTAGAAAGGAACACGAGATTTTTTTGCAGCATAGGCAATTCAAGCGCAGTAGCTTCTTCTACTTCTTTTTGAATAGCCAATACTTTTTGTTCTGTATCCAGGCCACCTTCGTTGATCATTTCTTTGTAACGACGCAAACCAGCTTTCATAACGTTTGCTACAGAACCTCTTTGTTTGTCGCACTCAGACAATGCTGCATCAACATTACGATTGGCAAGGTGATACTGCACTTTACGGATAAAGTCAGAGATAGAACCATTACCTAATGCTTTGCGGATAGTAAGGAATCTCTCTATTGAGAACACTACTACCATCAGGAACATACCAATCAAAAGCGGAACGATGATACCACCTTCATAAATTCTATGGAAGGCATCTTTTGGTTTTTTGTGCTCGGGCCAGAACCAGCCTTCACCTTTAATCTCGAAACCGCTTTCATTACCCATCATGAAACGCCAGATGCAATAACCAGCCACAACACAAATAATTGGGGCGGCCCATGAGATGATATTACTGCTCTTTTTTGGTTGAACCGATGTAGCCTTAACTGATGCAGTTGGTTTAGTCTCTGCCATGATCTTTGTTTTTTAGTGTTTTTAAATGTTAAATACTAATCCAGATTTTTAAAGGAGTCACAATGCTAATAAAAAAGTTTATACAAAAATGCCTCCCTCGCATTTTTTACTGCGAAAGGGCTTCAAGTTAAGGATTTTTTCATACGCCACCATTCCCGGGAAAAATTTGAATTTTTGTCAATAATTGTCAAATGACTTAGATGGGATGCAAAAAACC
>DASVNY010000704.1:0-4947 GCA_036383615.1 Chitinophagaceae bacterium | reverse complement strand
TGAGGTTGGATTATTGAAACCAAAACCAAGATCATTCCATCCTCCTTTGCCTCTTGGTCCTTGCCCGTTGCTGAATAATGGACTAACCGCATTCTGTGCAGTGTTCACGCCGGTCTGTACTTCAAAAATGGATTCATTATTATTGTTGCCGCCTTGCCCACCTACAGCTTTTTCACGGAAGATCAGGTTGTAATCAGTTACCAGTGAATATTTGTTTGAAGTGATGATCGCATCAGTCAGTTCAACCACTTTTGTCCAGTTCTTTTGATATAAATAAACTTTGGCCAGGTATGCTTGTGCAGCTCCCTTTGTAGCACGACCCACCTGTGTGGCCGCATCACCCTTCATTGGCAAATTGTCAACGGCGAACTGCAGGTCCGTGATGATCTGTGCATATATCTCGGCTGCTGTGGCACGGGTATGCACTATATCATCATTGCCTTTGTCAGGAGGTATGACTGTAACAATTTTAGGAACTCCACCAAAAAAACGAACCAGGTTGAAGTAAAATAATCCTCTCAGGAATCTTGTTTCACCTAATAACCTGTTTTTTACAGCAGCATCGATCTCGCTTTTATCCAATACTTCTATCGCTTTATTCGCCGCAACGATAGCATTGTAATGGCCTCTCCAGATATTATTAAAGATGCCGTTGGTGGGAGTATGGATGAAATTGTCAACATCGCCAACGCCACCTGAATTAAAATCGCCTGCTGTACTTCCTTTGTCGGCATCATCACTGGCGATATCATTGGTTAGTTCCCAAAGAAATCCTACAGTAGTAGGACCAAATCCACCCAGATATAATGTATTGTAAACGCCACCCACCAGTAAGGAAGCCGCATTGGGGTCTTTTAATGCCAGCACTTCGGTTGTTTGTCCCTGTGGGTCAACTTCCAAAAAGCTTTTTTTGCAACTGGTAAATACTACCGGGGTCAGTAGCAACATTACCAGTTTTTTTATAATTGCATTTTTCATATCGTTTATAAGTTTAAATAGTTATCAAAGTCCTATGTTCACACCGAAAGCAAATGTTCGGGTGGTAGGATAAATTGCAGCTTCGATACCGCCGGCCAGCGTGCCGCCACCACTAAGCTCAGGAGTGAACCCGCTATAGTTGGTGAAAGTGGCCACATTCTGCGCAGTTACATATACACGAACCTTCTGCATTTTGATTTTTGATAAAACACTTGCTGGTAATGTATAACCCAGGGTCAGGTTATTGATACGGAAGAAATCTCCTTTCTCAAGGAAATAAGTAGATGCCGGCAATTCCTGCGTATTGGCTCTTGGAATGCTGTTGCTTGGATTGTTGGGCGTCCAACGACCATTGGCAACCTTCGTTTCTACATTATCCCTGAAATCAGCACGAGCTGCTTTTTTACCATTATATATTTTACCGCCCCCTGTTCCATAACCACCAAAAGAAAAGTCAAGGCTTTTCCAGGTAACACCACCATTCACACCAAAGGTGACCTTTGGTTGATAGGAACCCTGGAACACCCTGTCATTGGCATTGATAACATTATTCTTGTCAACATCGAGATAACGCAGATCACCGGGAACAGCATTTGGCTGTGCAGAACCAGTGATCTCAGCAGCATTTTGAAAAACGCCTGTTACCTGTAGTAAATAAAAACTTCCGATAGGTTGACCATTATCTGATAATGTTGTTGTTCCCTGCCCGCCTACTGCTCCATCAGGTATGGCTTGCCCACCATTAAGTTTGTTGATCTTGTTTTTATTGAAGGCAACATTACCACCGATATTATATGACCAATCTTTACCAATATTATCCTTCCAGTCCAAACTCAATTCCACTCCCTTGTTGGTAAAGCTGGCTGCATTGGTTATATACTCATCATTAGGGTCCCCGAGAATAGATGGTATCTTGATGCGCACCAATGCATCTTCTGTTTTTCTATTATACCAGTCAACAGTACCTGAAAGACGGTTCTTTAATAAAGTAAAGTCAAGACCGATATTGGTTTCACTGGTAACCTCCCATTGCAGGTTCTGATCGGCAAGCTCAGCCAATCGTATATTTAAAACCTCCACACCATTGAAGAAATAAGGGAGGTTGATCGTAGCCAACGGAATGAACAGGTTGCTGGGAATGCCATCATTACCTACTTTACCATAACTGGCACGGAGCTTCAGGTTATCAAAAATTTGCTGGCTGCCCATAAATTTTTCTTCACTGATCACCCAGCCTGCACCTACTGAAGGGAAGAAACCCCAACGATTGTCTTTGGGTAAGCGTGAACTTCCATCATACCTGCCGGTGGCAGTCAAAAAATAACGATCACTGAAATTATAATTCAACCTGGCGAGATAAGAGTTACGCGTTGACTTATCACCTTCGCTCACATTGGTAGCGCTGGCTGGTGAGCCGGCATTCAGGTACCATTGATCCGGATCTTCGGGCACATCAATCCTTGAACCTCCGAGCTTATTTGATTTTATCTGTTCGGCAGTAGTTCCAACCAGCAGGTTGAAATTATGTTCGCCGATTTTTTTTGTGATCGTAGCTGTGTTATCCCATACCCAGCGATTGCCCTGGTTTTCTTCAACCGTTAATGAGCTATTATTCCTTAGCTGGTTGCTACCTTCTGTAAGGAAGATATTATTCGGACCCGAGTTCGCGAATTTGTATCCGTAAGAAACACTTCTGAAATTGCCTTTATCATAGCCGATACTGCTGCGAAGTGTGAGCCAGGTAACAGGTTTTAATTCACCCACTACATTTGCCTGGAAACGATCACCTGTTCCCGAGTTGTTATTTTTATCAAAGACAACAAGCGGGTTGCTCACGTTATTCGCCAATGAAGTGTTACCATACTTATCACCCTGCCTGGCCAGCACATAAGGCGCCGCCCTGTAAGCAATATTGAACATATTAAGATCAACATTTCTTACTTCGGACCGGCTGTAAGAAAGCAGCGTTGAAAGTTTGAAGGCCTTGCTGATCTTGTAATCATTATTGTTCCTGAAAGTGAAACGTTTGAAATCATTTGTTTTCAGAATACCCTCATCTGTTACTATCCCTGCGCTAAGAAAATAATTGATCTTATCGCTTCCACCGGATATAGATACATTGTGATTCTGGAAAAATCCTTTTTTCAATATCTCATCATACCAATCTGTGTTTCCCCCGGCACTCAACATAGCATGTGTAACAATACTATCACCGGCACCATAATAAATACCGGCCTCATTGATATATCCTGCATATTGGTTAGCACCGGCCATATTCACCAAATGGGTCGCTTCCTTGATACCAACCAGCCCATCATAATTGACAACGAGTTTGCCGGGTTTTCCTTTTTTAGTGGTGATAAGAATAACGCCATTCGCCGCTCGCATACCATATATAGCTGTAGCAGATGCGTCTTTCAAAATTTCCATGCTCACGATATCAGCAGAGTTGATATTGCGGATATCGTCATTGATGATACCATCCACTACATACAATGGATTGGCGCCGGCGAGCATGGTACCAATACCTCTTATGCGAATAATAGGTAAAGCATTGGGATCACCGCTTGTTATTACCTGCACACCCGCTACTTTACCCTGCACAGCTTGTGTTGCTGTCAATACGGGTTGTTTGGCTAATTCATTACCGCTTACTGATACAACAGAGCCGGTAAGATCTTTTTTACGGGCCGAGCCATAACCAACAACAATAACAGCATCCTGGATGCGCTGCGAAACTTTCATCGTAACATCAATCGTTGATTTGCCGGCTACAGCTATTTCCATCGCTTCATAACCAATTGATGTAAACACAAGGGTTGCGTCATCAGGAACAGTGATAGCAAAATTTCCTGATGCATCTGTTGTGGTACCTGTTGTTGTTCCTTTTACAGCTACAGATACGCCGACCAGGGGTTCCCCGGTTTCTGAAACAACTTTCCCGGACACTCTCACTTCCTTAACCGTGATCTCGATGCCCGGAATATTTTCTTTTAATACCACCAGGTTTGTTCCGAGCACTTTGTAGCTGATACCAGTGTTAGCAAGCACTTTGTCGAGTACTTCACTAACAGTGGCCTGAACAACATCTACAGACACTCTTGGTTTTCCTTTGATGGCTTCTTCAGTAAATAAAAAGCGATAGTCGCTTTTCTTTTCAATAGCGAACAAAACTTTTTTGATCTCGGCTTCCGTCATCTTAAGCGTAATCCTTTCCTGGGACCAGCCTTTAGCAGAAACCTGCAGGCAAGCAATCAGCAATAAAGCAATAGTCAATTTCATAGCTCTTGCAATCGTTAAATAAAGCAGATACTTGTCTGAAACAGGAACTGTTTCATTTTTTTTCATATTTTACGTTTGAAGGGTTAATGATGCAGATCCTCACTGAGGATCCTGATTCCAACATGTTAACCTGCGGGGTTTCGCTGCAACGAAATCCCGTTTTTTGCTTCCCATTTTAAGATGTGTTATTGTAGGCAGTCATATGGCATAAGCAGTTATCGGTGAATAATAATTTTATCGTCTTTTTTCTCATACCGGAACGGAAGAGATATTCGTAAGGCTTCCAAAGCCTGGTCTATTGTTTCTCTTTCAAAACTTCCCGTCAGTCTTTTTTGCCGCAAACGTGAATCGCTTATCTCGATATCCACATCATACCATCTCTTCATCATTATCGCCACCTCTTCAAAGGTCTCATCGTGGAATACCAGCTTATTATCTTTCCATTGGGTTTCCAAAACCGAACTATCGGCTTCTGCATACTTTAGTGTGTTGACTGCCATCAGTGTATTGATAGCCACTTCCGGCACCCCTGCCCCTGTTTGTGATTGAGCAGTTTCTTTTGCTGTCACTACACTATTCTCTACTACCAGTTTTTCACTTGGGGAAAGGATGATCTTATCATTGGGACGGTTTTTAATGGTCACCTCGATGCTTCCTCTCAGCAAACTTGTTTCCGTTTTTTTGTCT
>DASVNY010000703.1:0-1817 GCA_036383615.1 Chitinophagaceae bacterium | reverse complement strand
GTTTGGAGAAAACTAAATCATGTTTCAAATCGAGATAAAATTGACAACGAAGAGAGAAAAGGAATCATTACAGCAGTCGAACAAATTATTGCCGATATTCAGCTTTTTGGTAGTTCCAAACAAATCGAACTGGTAAAAAGTACTTTGGACAGGCTGAAAGGAAAAACCTCTGTCAATTTAGATGAACTGCTTGATGAACTTAGGCGCAGCCTACGTAATGAACTCGGGCTTGAAGAGATTGAAGGGAAGGTTCATTTTTTCAGAATTAATGAGTGATTCAACATCAATCCTTTCAAATCTTCTTGGGCTTCATATTTTTCACTCGAACCTGAGTTACATATGTAGCATATTTGAAAATCCTTCTTCCATTATTATATTCTCTGACCGCATCATTAGTCATATAGATATATCCGGGATTTTTGCAACCCAACCTACCGCAAATTGAAGAAGTATCGGGATATCCAAAAGGTTCAGTTCTGTGAGTGTAGGTATGCACCCTTCCATTACGTGGTGGATGGTTTTGACAACGGCAAAGGACGGCCATAGGCATAAGCAGAAGTTTTATAGCTAAATTTACCTAAAACCGAGGATTTTGTCCCAACTGGTATATGGTTAACTAAGTTTTTAATACGATCGGAAAGGATCAGGCATCCTTACCGTGACAATTCTTATATTTTTTTCCTGAACCGCAGGGGCAGGGGTCATTACGGCCGATCTTGGGCCCAACTTTTACAGGCTCTTGTCTCACTGCTACATCTCCACCACCGCCGGGTTCAAATTTATCTCTTTCGTTAGCGCCGTATTCCTGTCCTGCAGCATCTACTTCTTCCTTATTCGCTTTCATCTTGCTGTAATCCGTTTTCTCCTGCCTGCCTTCTTTTAACGGAGCATTTTCCTGTTGAACAGGTATAGAAGAATGACAGAGGAAGGAAACAATATTCTTATTTACTTCATTGTTCATATTACGGAACAACTGGTAAGCTTCTACTTTATAAATAACCAACGGATCTTTTTGCTCCAAATAAGCGGTCTGCACACTTTGTTTCAGGTCATCCATGGCACGGAGATGCTCTTTCCATGCATCATCAATCACAACTAACGTGATCGTTTTTTCCAAAGCGCCCGCTAATTCAATTCCCTGGCTGCTGATAGTTTTATCAAGATTAGCCAGCACATTCAATCCTTTCTTACCGTCTGTAAAAGGCACCACCACGTTCTCGACATGATTGCCCTGCGTGAGGCGAATGTTCTTGAATACAGGTAAAGCATTCTTGCCTAATTCTTCTTTGCGACGATTATAATGCTCGGTAGCTTCTGTATATAATTTATCAATTACACCATTGAGATCGCCTTTCTTGAACTCTTCTTCTTCGATCTTTGTGTCCAAACCAAAGTTGACGATACAAGCCATTTTGAAACCTTCATAATCTTCCTGCTCACGGAAACCTCCCACTAAACTTTCCGCTACTACAGAGAAAGCATTGTCAATATCCAGCGCTAATCTTTCACCAAACAATGCGTGCTGTCTTTTTCCATACACGCCATTACGCTGTGCATTCATCACATCATCATATTCCAGCAATCGCTTACGGATACCAAAGTTGTTTTCTTCTACTTTCTTTTGGGCCCGCTGAATGCTGTTGCTGATCATGCTGTGCTGGATCACATCACCTTCTTTATAACCCAGCTTATCCATTAACGATGCAATACGTTCACTTCCGAACATACGCATCAGGTCATCTTCCAGTGAAACAAAGAAACTTGAACTACCCGGGTCACCCTGGCGACCGGCCCGACCACGCAGCTGCCTGTCTACA
>DASVNY010000702.1:0-1691 GCA_036383615.1 Chitinophagaceae bacterium | reverse complement strand
CGCCTGGCAGGCTCACAAGGCATGGTGAAAGCGGAGAAATGGGGACTAAAGCTGATGAAGGAAAGCGGGGCTGATAAAGCTTGGATGCAGGAATGCATGGTGCCACATTGGGTGCGTGGCGGTAAAGATGAAGCAAGAACAAGCTGGTTGAAATCAGCAAAGCCGAGGATGCCGGAAGCTGCTATGATCAGCAAACAATTGGATGTAGTGGCTTTAGGCAATTCAATAGGCACTGGTCCAAGAGGATTGACTGCAGAAGTGATCGAAGTGCAGTCATTTGATGATCTTGAAACAAAGAAAGAACAGGTAAAAGGAAAGATCGTTTTCTATAACTATAAATTCAATCCCACATTCATACGCACTTTTCAATCTTATGGTGATGCTTCCAAATACAGGGGGCAGGGGCCCAGCAATGCGGCAAAGTATGGAGCGGTGGCAGTGATTGTAAGAAGCATGAGCCATAGCGTTGACAATAACCCTCACACGGGCGCCACCCGATATGACAGTGCTTATGCAAAGATCCCTGCTGTTGCGGTTGGTTTAAGAGATGCTGACTGGCTGAGTGAAACACTTGCCAAACAAAAACTGCAAGTATCACTCAAAACAAACGGGCATTTTCTTCCTGATACGATCGGTCATAATATTATTGGTGAATTGATCGGCTCAGAATTTCCCGATGAGATCATAACTGTGGGTGGTCATTTGGATAGCTGGGATAATTGCGAAGGCGCACATGATGATGGCGCAGGTTCTGTGCAGACCATGGAAATATTAAGAGCATTCAAGGCTTTAGGCTATAAACCTAAAAGAACAATCCGTTTTGTCTTATTTGCCAATGAAGAAAATGGTTTGAAAGGAGGTAATAAATATGCTGATGAGGCGAAGGCAAAAGGAGAGAAACACATTTTTGCATTGGAAAGTGATGCGGGCGGGTTTTCACCAAGAGGATTTGGACTTACGGGAACAGATGAACAATTTCAAAAATTTTTAAGCTGGAGAGAGCTGATCGCTCCTTACGGATGCAGTGAATTCGTGAAAGGTGGTGGCGGTGCAGATATTGGCCCATTGAACAGGGCCTTTAAAACAGCAACAGCTGGTCTCACTCCCGATTCACAACGTTATTTCGATTTTCATCATGCCCGCAATGATGTATTTGAAGCGGTTAATAAAAGAGAACTGGAACTGGGAGCTATTAATATGGCGGCGCTTATTTATTTGGTAGATAAGTATGGCCTGTGATGATCTTGTTATTCCGCTTTTATTTCAATCAAGGGGCAAATTGCCCCCCAGTTGCCGGCTTGCTATTATTGGGTTAGCAATTCCTTTACTTTTCTTTTCAACAATTTTTTGTCGGGCAGATGTAACTGGTACTTTGAAACGAATATTTTATTTGTTATTCCCCTGATAGCATACTCTACGGTTACATCGTCTTTCTGGTTTGAAAGTATGATACCGATAGGCGGATTGTCACTCTCCGCATTTTGTTCAGTTTCAAAATAGTTCAGGTATAGATTCATTTGCCCGATGTCGCTATGTTCAACAGATTTTATTTTGAGGTCGATCAATACAAAGCATTTTAAAATCCGGTGATAGAAAACAAGGTCAACCCTATAATGCTTGTTGTTGAGGGTTATCCGGAATTGTCTTGCAACGAAGGCAAAGCCCTTTCCTAATTCAAGAATGAATTTTTG
>DASVNY010000701.1:0-3545 GCA_036383615.1 Chitinophagaceae bacterium | reverse complement strand
TTTATGAAAAGAATGATAGGGCGTTACTGGTTGTCAATACTACTTTCTTCTCCTTTACTACTAACCAAAATCTTAATGTTGTTATTGATGAAGGAAAACTGGTAGGTTATAATATTCACTCGGTTCCAGGCAGAGGAAAAGATACCTTCACGTATCGTCATCCATTCGGAAGCGCAATTGGTATATCAAAAAAGAGAGAAGCCGATATTGCCTGGCTTTTTACTGACTCGGCTACGAAGTATCCTTATGCCAGGCAAGACAAAGTAAGACCTACCAGGGATTCTTCATCCGGTTTTGCGTATAAGAATGCTTTAAATGCTGTGCTGAATGATATTCCACCTGATAAGAGAGTAAAGCTAAATTTCAATACATGGGAAATGCAAACCGCAGTAGGAGGCGGGCCGGTGCTTGTTCAGTATGGTCAAATTAAAATCACCAATAATGAAGAATTAAAATTTGCAGGCAAAGCAATTGATGACAAACATCCCCGAACTGCCATGGGATATACAAAGAATAATAAACTTATTATTTTGGTGATTGAAGGTCGCAATCCCGGCAAAGCTGAAGGCGCTTCATTGACACAGGAAGCACAAATGCTAAAAGATATCGGTTGCTGGGAAGCTTTGAATCTTGATGGTGGCGGCAGCAGTTGCATGCTCGTAAACGGAAAAGAAACGATCAGTGTTTCAGATACTATCGGTCAACGACCTGTACCCGCAGTTTTTCTTATCAGGAGAAAATGAGCCGAATGACCACTGTAACTTCGATATTCATCTGTTCCTCTGTCCATCCGTTCTTCTGCTCATCACTTTATCTCCCACACCAGCGCACTCGCACCCAATATCGCCGCATCTGATTCTTTAAGATGACTGATCAGTAATTTGATCTTATTCTGGAAAACCTGGATCAGGTTGGCTTCCATATGTTCTCTTGTTGGTTTTAGGATGAGATCACCTGCTTTGGTTAGTCCGCCAAATAATACAATGGCTTCGGGACTGGAGAACATCACTGCATTGGCCAGTGCCAATCCTAAAATACGACCGGTGAATTCAAAAATTTCGAGTGCAAGTTTATCACCTTGTATCGCGGCATCATACACTGCTTTTGAATCAAGCTTGTCTTCAGGAATTTGTCGCAACAAACTTTCTTCTTCATGGCTTTTAAGTATTTCAATAGCCGTTAAACGAACACCGGTAGCGGAAGCATAGCTTTCCAACGAACCTTTTTTGCCAGTGCCTGCATGCAATCTTCCATCGGGAATGATGATGGTGTGTCCCAACTCACCTGCAAAACCATCATGACCATAGATCAGTTTTCCATTGGCAACAATGCCGCTGCCTACACCGGTGCCGAGGGTGATCATGATAAAATCCTTCATTCCTTTGGCAGCGCCATACATCATTTCACCAATAGCCGCTGCATTGGCATCATTTGTCAGTACTGTGGGGAGACTGAATTTACCTTCGATCAGTTTGGCAAGGGGTATGATCCCTTTCCAGGGAAGGTTAGGAGCATATTCAAGAGTGCCGGTATAATAATTCCCATTAGGGGCACCCACACCGATTCCTTTCATGCGACCAATGCCACCGGCTTTATCGATCAGCGTCATCAATTCAGTGTGCAATTCGCTGATGAAGCTTTCTACATCTGCATGCTTCTTGGTAGAGATTTCTGATTGGAACAAGACATTCCCGTCGCGGTCAACAATGCCGAATTTTGTACCTGTGCCTCCAATATCAACGCCGATCGCGAGAGGTCTTGCCGTTGTTTTAGCCATTGAAGAGAAGTTTTAAAAATGCCCCGTAGCATGTGCTACGGGGCGAATTAAGTTATTAATGTCCGCCTCCGATCTGTTCATCAAAGTCTAAACCCTGCTTATGCAAAACTGATTTTAATTTAATGGCAAGCCATGCGAGGAAGGCAAAGCATACTGCTGCGACAAGATATGAATTATGAATACCAACAGAACTCATATCTCCTAATGCTCCCTGGAATGGTGGGATAATTGCGCCTCCTAATATCATCATGATTAAGAAAGCAGATCCCTGCCCGGTATATTTTCCGAGACCACCTATTCCTAAAGAGAAAATACAAGGCCACATAACTGAGCAGAACAAACCACCTGCCATGAATGCATACACAGAAATAATACCACTTGTAAAGACGCCAATCAGCATAGCTACAGCTGCTAATAAAGAGACGGTTACTAATGTCTTTACTGGTTTTTCCTGGCCATAGAAAAATGCGACCACTGCAATGGCTACGCAAATCGCATATGCATACAGGTCGCTAATATCGCTACCGTGAAGATGATTGACATATAAAACAACAGCTAATGCAATAAATGGTACAACAATTTGAGCTATAACTTTTGTCGCGCCTTTAAGATTGAATACGCTAACGGCCCCCGTCCATCTTCCAATCATAAGACTGCCCCAATAGAGCGATACATAACTTGATATTTGACTTTCGTTGAGCCCTGTGTCTGTTAAATAGCCTGGTAGTTTAAGTAGCGCACCAAAATTGTTATCAATCGTGACCTCTACGCCCACATAAACAAATATCCCGATCATGCCATAGATCAATTGAGGATATTTCATAGCTCCCCATCCATCGCCATTTATTTGTGCTTTACTATTAGAATAGAATAGAATACCAATCACAAATGCCAGGGTTAAAAGAAGCAAGTAAAGTTTTGGTATCTCAGCAAGTTGAGCTGTGATGATGATGGCAACAATCAGCCCTGTCATTAGTAATAATGAACCGGCAGCTTTATTGCCCTTTTCAAATTTCTCATCGTTTTTGCCTGAAGGGAGTTTTGAAAATGCAAAGAACAATGCTACTGCCAGGAATACTCCTGCAACAATAAGATATAGAGTATTGATATTTGTAACTGTTGCCTCTTTTGCAGATGACCCCACACTTCCAAAAAGAAAATAGCTTACAATGATCGGCCCCAGCGTGGTACCAAATGAGTTAACACCTCCTCCTAAATTTAAGCGGTGAGACCCGGTAGCAGGATCGCCAAGCGAGATAGCAAACGGCTGCGCAGCGGTTTGTTGAAGAGAAAACCCAAGTGCGACCACAAACAGAGAACCTAACATCGCCATAAAAGAGTTGGCATTTGCAGACGGGATCATTAATAAGGCTCCCACCACAGAAATAAGCAGGCCATAAATGATCCCCTTTTTAAATCCAATCCTGTTAAGTATATCATATCCCATCACATTGGAAACAATAAAAAGGATTAATGAGCCGATAAAATATGCCCCGTAAAACGCCGACCCGACCAGTTGGGATTCGAATTGGCTCAGGTTAAAATGGGTTTTACAAAAAGGGATTACTATACTATTTGAAGCTGCAATAAAACCCCAGAAAAAGAATACGGTGACCAATGTTCCTAAGGCGCCATAATTCGTTGGTTGTTTGGGTTGGGTCATAACAATCGTTTAAGTTGATTTGATGATGGGTTGAAAATAACCCTTTTTTCAATGCAGGAAAAGAACACCTGTTTGTTTGTTGACAGCTTGTATAAAAAAACAGCT
>DASVNY010000700.1:0-2349 GCA_036383615.1 Chitinophagaceae bacterium | reverse complement strand
AGTACATCAAAAATCAAACCACTCGGGAAATATATAACCGATCTGGCTCAATGCTTTCCAGCTGTTATTGTTGATTTTTTATAAATAGAATATCTGTAAATAGCAATGAAAAAGTAACACAAAAATTCAATGCTGCCCACTGTCAAAAGCCTTATCTTCGCAGCCCAAACAGTTCTTAAAGAAATGATCAGTAGAAGAAATATCCGGGTGAAAGTGATGCAGACCCTCTACACGATGGCCACCCTGGAAAACGAAGCGAAGGCCGGAGAACCCCGTAAAGTATTACAGGCTCATTTTGACCAAACCCGCTCATTACTTATTTATTTGACATGGTTTCTTTCGGAAGTGCTCCGTTATGCGGAAACAGATGCACATAACCGAGCCAGTAAACATTTGCCGAGTGCCGAAGATCTTAATGTAAACACCAAGATTGCCGGCAATGAAGTGCTTTGGAAAATGCTGGAAGATGCCTCTCTGAAACAACAGTTTGCTTCGGAAAAACCAGAGCGGATCGCTGACAAAGAACTTATCCGTAAGATCTATCTTGAATTAGCAGAGACTCCTACTTATAAAACTTATATCGCCAAAGCAGGCAGAGAAAAAGCCGAAGAAAAAAAGATCATTGAGTTTGTGCTGAATGATCTGTTGCTGGCCAACGAACTCTTTGTATCACATATCGAAGAGAATTTTTCTAACTGGGATGATGATGGTGAAATGGTGGTGCAATTGCTGGCGGCTTATATGCAGAAACCCGGCTCTTCTGATTTCAAGGATATGCTGGGCCCTGACAAAGCAGAATTTGCAAAAGGGCTGCTTGATACGGTGAAAGAAAAAGATGAACACCTGCAAAGTCTTATTATTCCCAAACTAAAGAACTGGGACCCGGAACGTATCGCTTTACTGGACATGGTGCTGATGAAAATGGGAGTTGCCGAGTTCCTTTATTTTGAAACGATACCGCCCAAAGTGACCATCAACGAATATATTGACCTCGCCAAAGAATACAGCACCCAGCAAAGTGGCCAGTTTGTAAATGGCATCCTGGATAATATCCATAAAGAATTGGTACAGGAAGGAAAAATGAAGAAGGTTGACTTTAAAAAGACGACTAAAAGCTGATCAGTGAACTATTGTTGTGTTGACTTACATTTGCCTGCCCGACCTGGACCGGGTAATGGTTGAATTAATGACCCGTATCGTCCAGGCGGGCAACTCTCTAATAAAACGACAATGAAAAAAATTCTTTTTGTATTGATCGCTGCTGCAGGTTTTGTTGCCTGCAAAACAGCAGACAAAAAAGCACCTGAAACAGCGGCCCTTACCGACGAACAAAAGCAAGCGGCCGTAGCAGACAGCAGCAAATACACAAGTATTGAATGGCTCGACTCTACTTTTCTTAACCTTGGAAAGGTGACTGATGGAAAAGTAGTGGAAGTAACTTTCCGTTTTAAAAATACAGGTGATAAACCCCTTGTATTTGCAAATGTAACGGCAGGTTGTGGTTGCACTGTTCCTGAAAAACCGGCAAAGCCCTATTTGCCAGGTGAAGAAGGAGTGATCAGGGCAACATTTGACAGCAAAGGACGTAAGGGCGAAAACAATAAATCGGTTTACGTGGAAAGTAATACAAATCCCCGCAGCCAGGAATTGAAATTCAGGGTAGAAGTAACTGATAAATAATAAACCATCATCATTTAAAATTTGCGATTAAATCATCTGACATGAAATCAATTTATTCTTATCTCACAGTTATCATAACAGCAGTTCTTTTTTCAAGTTGTATGCCCACCGGCGATCAGAAAGGCGGTTCAGCAGCCGGCGGTGGTTTTCAGTTCATCTTTTTGGGATTGATGATCGTTGTGTTCTGGTTGTTCTTTATTCGTCCACAGGCTAAAAGAGCAAAGAACCAGAAAAAATTCATCGAGGATCTGCAAAAAGGTGACAAGATCGTTACTATTGCCGGTATCCATGGCACCATCAACAAAGTGAATGAAGATGGTACGTTGAATATTGAAGTGAGCCCGGGCAGCTATATCAAAATCGAAAAATCAGCTATCAGTATGGATTGGACAGCAGCGCTGAACAAACCAGCCGCGACAGATAAAAAGTAGAACCGGGACTTACCCGGTTAAACGGATTAAGAGGAGATAGAAAGCTATCTCCTTTTTTATTTTAGCTACATCAAAAAACGGTTCCTATCTTTCCTCATAATCCTTTCAAAATCCAAATAATCGTGGTTCTAAGAATTGGTCTCACAGGTGGTATCGGCAGTGGCAAAAGCACCGTTGCAAAAATCTTCGAAGTGCTGGGTGTTCCTGTTTATTATGCCGATGATGAAACCAAAAAACT
>DASVNY010000699.1:0-2528 GCA_036383615.1 Chitinophagaceae bacterium | reverse complement strand
TGCTTGATTATACAGAGCCTGCAACAAAACCAGGATTGAGTTTGGTTTGCACACCGGGCAATGACGTGGAAGCAACAACAGGTAAAGCAGCAAGCGGTGCTACCTTGATCCTGTTTACTACAGGATTGGGCACACCAACTGGTAATCCTGTTTGTCCGACAATAAAAGTTTCTACTAATGCTGCCCTGACAAAAAGAATGGGAGATATTATTGATATTGATTGCGGTCCGGTGATAGAAGGTGAAAAGACGATCGAAGAAATGGGAGAAGATATTTTGGAATATTGTATCAAAGCGGCAAGTGGTGAAGTGATTCCAAAAGCGGTACAATTGAACCAGGATGATTTTATTCCATGGAAGCGAGGAGTAAGCCTGTAGAACAGATGAACAGATGGACAGACGAACAGATGAATGTTGAACGGGGACGCGAAGATCTTGTATATAAAAAGTGCAATAAAGGAGTATAGACCCCGTAGGGGTCTCCTATTGGTAGAAGATAAAAGATTTTTCAGAACCCCATAGGGGTTCAATATAAAAGATGAGCATTGTTCAGAACGATGAAGAGTCCGCCAGTTGGCGGAACCAACGACCCTATGAAAAACTGTAGCGGGCTAATAAAAAAAACCTAAAGCGATTGTATGAAAAAGTTCATGGATGAAAATTTTTTGTTGAAGACCAAATCAGCGCAACGTCTTTACCATGAGTTTGCGAAAGACATGCCGATCATCGACTATCACTGTCACCTGCCGCCACAGCAGATCGCAGAGGATACGCAGTTTGAGAACCTCACACAAGTGTGGTTATATGGCGATCATTATAAATGGAGGGCCATGCGCACAAACGGTGTAGATGAAAGCTATTGTACCGGTAATAAGAGTGATTGGGAAAAATTTCAGCAGTGGGCGGCCACCGTTCCTTATACGCTGAGAAATCCATTGTATCACTGGACACACCTGGAACTGCAACGTTATTTCGATGTGCAGGATATCCTGAATCCTGACACAGCTAAAAAAATATATGATGAGTGTACCGCCAAGTTGCGGACACCTGGATATTCTGTTCGCAACCTCTTACGCAAGATGAATGTGAAAGTGGTTTGCACTACTGATGATCCGCTTGATTCATTAGAGTATCACCAGAAATTAAAGGATGACGGGTTTGAAATACCTATTTTGCCGGCATTCAGACCAGATGCAGCCATGAATGTGAGCAGTGCTCCAAAATTCAATGCTTATCTCAAAAAGCTGGAAGCTGTTACTGGTATCGCGATCTCTTCGTTTGATGATTTCTTATACGCATTGCAAAACCGTCATGATTTCTTTGCATCCATGGGATGCTCTGTATCTGATCATGGCCTGGAAGAGATCTATGCAGATGATTTTACTGGTTCAGAGATCAATAGCATTTTCACCAAGATACATGGCGGCAAAGAATTGAATGATGTGGAGCAACGCAAGTTCCGTTCGGCCATGCTGATCCATTTTGCTGAATGGGATTGGGAGAAAGGCTGGGTGCAACAATTCCATTTAGGTGCTTTGCGTAATAACAATTCAAGAATGATGCAAACCCTCGGTCCTGATACAGGCTGGGATTCTATCGGTGATTTTTCACAGGGAAGATCACTGGCGAAATTCTTAGATAAGCTGGACACGAATAATAAACTGGCTAAAACAGTTCTATATAATCTTAACCCTGCCGACAATGAATTGATGGCAACTATGATCGGCAATTTCAATGATGGCTCGGCGGCGGGTAAAGTGCAATGGGGCTCTGCCTGGTGGTTCCTGGATCAGAAAGATGGAATGACCAAACAGATCAATACATTATCGAATATGGGATTGCTGAGTCGTTTTATCGGGATGCTGACCGACTCAAGAAGTTTTCTTTCTTTTCCTCGACATGAATATTTCAGAAGAATTCTTTGCGATCTGTTTGGCGATGAGATCGAGAATGGAGAATTACCTAATGATATCAACTGGATTGGAAAAGTGATACAGGATATTTGCTTTAACAATAACAGGAACTATTTCAACTGGCAGTTGGATAAGGTTGCTGTAAAAACAAAAGTTTCAGCAATATGAGCAACGGTCGTTAGTATATAACGACAGAACAGATGAATAAACAGTTCGGCAACGATTCCGGTAAAAGAATATTAATAAAAAGCTAACTGGAGGATAAGAGAAGCATAGCAATGCTGTATCTTTCAGCACTCACACAAAGAAAAATAAAATATATGTCTAAGAAGGTTGTAACACTGGGAGAGATCATGCTTCGATTGTCAACTCCCGATTTCAAACGTTTTGTGCAGGCCGATAGTTTTGATGTCACCTATGGTGGTGGTGAAGCGAATGTGTCTGCTGCATTATGTAATTATGGACTGAACGGAACTTTTGTAACCAAAGTTCCGAATAATGCCATTGGCCAGGCGGCCATCAATCACCTGCGCCGTTACGGTGTCGATACAAGATTTGTGGCCAGGGGCGGAGACAGGCTGGGGATCTATTTCCTGGAGACCGGTGCTTCCATGAG
>DASVNY010000698.1:0-2462 GCA_036383615.1 Chitinophagaceae bacterium | reverse complement strand
TTTACTATTGCTGCATGACGCAACAACTATCAATAATGTTAACTGTAGATAAAAGCTGATCCGTTTCATTGAGTTCTAATGTTCCTTTTTCTCAAACATCAACTCTTTTACTTTCTCTTTATCCTCTTTCTCTTTTTTTAGATCGAACATCGTTCCAAACACATGATCCCACAACGTAGAACTTACACCATAACCATTATGCTCGTTCTTATAATGATGGAGGTGATGATTTCTCCACAAAGGTTTCATCCATTTAAAAGGAGGGTTCCAGGCATGAATAGCATAATGCATGGTCCCATACATAAGATAGCCCAGCAAAAAGCCTGGGAAAAACATAAATGCCTTCGATCCGGCTACCAGGTACATCAATCCAAAAATGGCCGAAGAAAGAATAAGACTGGGAACAGGCGGCATAAACAATCGCTGCTTATCTCTTGGATAATGATGATGATTTCCGTGTAGTGTATAAATAAATCTTTTTGCCCTTCCACTGTTGGCAATCATGTGAAATAAAAAGCGGTGTGCTAAGTATTCAAAAAAAGTCCAGAAGAACATCCCGGCTAAAAAAGTAAGTGCAATTCTTCCTGTTGTAAATCCAATAGTGCCACTGTAATAAACCATATAGATCATGATGGGTGTGTACATTCCCCAGATCACCAATGGATGCGTTTTTGTCAACATTTCAAGATAGGGGTTCTTGAAAAGTTGGGCCTGACCTTTATTATTTATTTTCTCGAAATGCATGGCGCAAAGATAATAAAGGAGAGTGGTGAATGGCAAATGAGGAAGGAGTGTTTTTTAGCCTTTGATACCTGATTTTAGTCAGTCCTTAACAACTCGTCAACCGTTTGAAACTGATAGCCTTTTGTAGATAAAAACCTAAGCATCTCCTGCAGGCGGTTATAAAATTTATCTCCCCGTTTGGGATCAGTACCGATATGCAGCAAAAGGATAAAGCCATTGAGCCCGGCTGGTTTCGACTGTTCATAATTGATGATCGAATTATATATCTCCTCAGTACTACGATAATTCTTATCGGCCGGCACAGTATAATCAGCTGCACTCAACGTGCCCGGCGTGAAATTGAGCAGTTGCAGTTTTAATTCTTTTGTCCAGGCAGCGATACTATCATTATGCCATTCATAAGGCGGAAGAAAATAAGTCGCCTTCTTCATGTCAATTCCATGCTGCGCCATCGCTGTGTAATTATCCGCGAGATCAAATTTGAATTGCGTTTTTGTTACGAGTAAACTATCTCTCCTCTTCCAGTCGCAATACAGTAAATGTTGATCTGAGTGAGCGCCGAGATAGTGCTGATCCTTTACTAACTGTTGGATGCTTTTCCTGAATTGCTGGTTTCGATAAAACCTGCCCGTGAAAAAGAATGAGGCTTTTACTTTTTCTTCCTGCAATACTTTGGCAATAAAGTCAGCACCATCTGCAAACTCATCACCGGTGAAGACTATCGAAATTTTTTTTTTGGAGGAGTCCCCTCTTACCACCGCGCCATAACTGTAGGAAAACTTCTGTTTTATTAACTCTCCGGAAGTCTCCCCCTTCGGGGGAGATTTAGATGGGGCCTGGGAGGCAGCCTCCTTCGCCGCCAGCAAATAGATCAACGATGCCGTTCCATCCATAGTAGGTTCATTGGTACTGTAATCACCATAGTCATCATGATATACAGCCAAATCACTTTGAAAGGCTTCATACTCATCCTGCTCATATAATTTAATACCAATAAGATTTTTATAAATGCTTGTATAAACGGGGCCATCAACCAATCCGCCATCGATGGGATATTTTTTTATATGGGTGAATGCCGAATGTGGATCAACAGGTGTATCACCCCAGGCCGGCAATCCATACACCATCGAAGTGCCCCAGGGATTGCAACCGAATAACCAATCAAAGTTGGCCTGCTCTAATTCATCAAATGTTTTATCCCCTGTTAATTGTTTGTACCAATAACATTGAATGGCAAAAGAAGTAGTAAGATTATTGCTGCACCATATAAAAGGAATGCCGCGGTAAAATGCGTTTTGCCTGGCTTTATTCCAAACCCTTTGTATCCCTTCTTTATAATAGCCAATGATCGTATCAGCATTGTTCCAGAATTTTTCTACGTACTCCTTATAATAGCCAGCTTCACGAACCGGTCCGTTCTTCTTTTTCAATAATTGTTTAGCCAGTTCGTAATGGCCGACATTGATAAAAGGATACCATTGGTAATGTTTGGCAGTATCTGTTCCCAACCAGGGAGTAATTTTTTCCTGCTTGGCAAAATTGACTGCATTGGAAATATAAAATCCATGCCCAGCCGTGCCGGTATCAACGCTAAGCATTGTATGTATAGAAGCCGCTGCCAACTCCATATCATCACTCCAGTTATCTTCTGCATAGATATAAGGCGATCTTACAGAAGCAGTTTGCGTAACACCGTATTTCTTTTTTCCAAAACTGTA
>DASVNY010000697.1:0-2926 GCA_036383615.1 Chitinophagaceae bacterium | reverse complement strand
TGTTTGCCCGTAACCGATAACCACCACTTCATCGAGGTCGCCGGCTTTATCAGCAAGTGATACATTGATCATTTGCCTGCTCCCTACTTTTTCTTCTTTGGGTACATAGCCAACAAAACTGAAAACGAGTACCGTTTCATTGGAAGGTATGTTGATAGAGTACCGGCCGGCACTATCAGTAGTAACACCCCCGGTTTGCCCTTTGACCGCAATCGTTACGCCTGACAGCGGAGAGGATTTGCTATCTCTCACCGTTCCTGCAACACGCTGTTGCGCTAAGGCAGGTAATGCGAACATCTGGATCAAAAACAAAACGAGGAGTAAGCGGAGATGTGGGAGACTTCTGCGGCAATTGCCAGAAAAGGTCTTTTCCATATAGCAGTCTGTTTTTTCAAGCTTGCACATCATCAGGTGCAAGTAAATCGTTTAAAAAAAGGTTTTACTAATCGTCGATCAACTTTTGCGTGTGAATACTGTCGCAAGTAACACGCATACCTTTACGGTATTTATACTATGCAATTACGTAACAAATCTTCGCAGCGCTTTTCAGGCTATTGTCAATATAATAAGCTATTTTAACATGAGGCCCGGGGTGCTAAAACAGGTGAATTCTCTTAGTGAAAGGTGGTTAGCAGGAGTAAAATACCAGGATCATTTTGGGGTATAAAAATTATAGCGAGGGCACCTGTGGATATAAACAAAACAGCAGCTAACCCGCTGGTTTCTTAGCTGGTTATGAAGCCCTGCCCGATACTATACCGATCTCTTATAAAGCCCTGTCGAGGTGCACATAGCCTCCGTCAACATAGATCAGCTGGCCGGTAGTATGGCTCGATCTTCCGGATAAAAGAAAGGCAACCATATTGGCAATCTCTTCGGTCGTGGTCATCCGCCTGCCCAATGGAATTTTATCCGTGATCTGTTTCAGTTTCTCTTCGGGGTTTGGCAAACTCTGTATCCATTTTTCATAGAGGGGTGTATAGCTTTCCGCTACTATCACAGCGTTCACACGAATATTATATTTCAGCAATTCTACCGCCCATTCACGGGTCAATGCATTTCTTCCGCCATTGGCAGCAGCATAAGCAGATGTTCCACCTTGTCCCGTGTCTGCTGTTTTTGAACTGATGTTCACGATAGCGCCTTTTGACTGGATCAATGATGGTAATGCATAATGCGCCAGCAGGTAATAATGTACAAGGTTCTTGTGCAACGATTCCATGAATCGTTCGTAACTGCCCTGCTCGAGATTCACGCCATCATTTACACCGGCATTGTTGACCAACCCATCAATGCGGCCGTATTGCTGAATGATGGCTTCCACAGCTTTTCTGCATTCATCGGGTTGTGATAATTCAGCTTTCACCTGGAAACCTTTATTTCCGATAGCAGCCAGTGTTTTTTTGTTATCCTCTTCGCTCCGGCCAACGATCACAGGGATCGCATTTTCTGCAGCGAGTACTTTCACAATTCCTTCGCCGATGCCTTTGGCGCCACCGGAAACAATTATCACTTTATTATCGAGATCGAGTTTCATGCTTTTAAATTATAAATTTCAACGGCATTGCCTCCAAAAACTTTTTCCTGCTCTTCTTTACTTAATTGATGCATATACTGCTGCAGCACCTGCTTCCATCCTGTATAATTGCCTGCGAGCAACATCACCGGCCAATCACTACCGAATAAAAGCCGGTCGGCTCCAAAAGCTTCAAACACCACATCGAGATAAGGATAAAGATCGGTAGGTTGCCAATCTTTCCATACCGCTTCGGTAATGAGACCTGAAATTTTACAGCTAACATTCGGATGCCTTGCCAATTCCCTGGTATTATCCCGCCATGTATCCAGTTCCTTTTCGCGAATATTCGGTTTGGCACAATGATCGAGAACAAATCTTTGCTCTGGAAATTTCTCAACCAGTTTGATCGCGGCTTCTAACTGGTAATGATAAATGAGAATTTCATAAACCCAGTCATACTGACCAAGCGCCTGAATGCCCTGTTGGAATTTGGGTGATAATAAAAAATCATTCGCTTCCGCCTGTGCGATATGCCGCCATCCTTTGATGATCTTGTATTGAGAAAAATGCCGGAGTCGTTCCGCTATTGATTCGCCCTGCAAATCAATCCAGCCAATCACTCCTTTTACCAGGCTGTTTGATTGTGCCAATTGAACAAGAAAGTTTGTCTCCGTCTCCGACTGATCAGCCTGCACTGCAATAACCCCGTCAATTCCATTCCCTGATAGCAGCGGCGATAAATTCTCCGGGAAAAAATTCTGTGCCAGCACCTGCATATCATCCGTGATCCATGCATCACGGACTTTATCATATATCCAAAAATGTGTGTGGCTGTCGATTGTCATAGTGTTGAACAGAAGAACAGTTGAACAGAAGAACAGATGAACAGATGAAGTTGAAGATTCGTTTACTTCAACATTCACTTCGATATTCATCTGTTCGTCTGTTCATCTGTTGGATATTCAATAGGCTTTTGCGATCTGCTTGCTTACTCCCAACCCTTCAATACCTAATTCCATCACGTCGCCTGCTTTGATATAAATGGGTTCGGGTTTTTGTCCCAGGCCCACACCGGCAGGAGTACCTGTTGAAATAATATCGCCGGGCAACAAGGTCATAAACTGGCTGAGATAAGCAACCAGCATAGGAATTTTAAATACAAGATTTGCTGTATTGCCATCCTGCATCATTTTTCCATTAACAGTGAGCCAAAGCCGGCAGTTATCGATATCCGCGATTTCATCTTTTGTTGCCAACCAGGGGCCGAGTGGTGCAAACGTGTCGCAGCTTTTTCCTTTTACCCACTGGCCGCTTCTTTCCAGCTGAAAAGCACGTTCACTATAATCATTATGTAACAGGTAACCGGCAACATATTGCATCGCATCTGCTTCTTCCACATACTGCGCC
>DASVNY010000696.1:0-3220 GCA_036383615.1 Chitinophagaceae bacterium | reverse complement strand
ATAATGACATGATTCAAAAACTGTATGAAGCTGCGAGAGCCGGTGTTCCGATCCGTTTGATTGTTCGCGGCATTTTTTGCTTGCGGTCGGAGAATAAAAAATTCAGACAACCTATAAGAGCTATCAGTATCATTGATGAATATCTTGAACATGCACGGGTGTGGGTATTTCACAACAGGGGCAAAGAGAAAGTTTACTTATCTTCGGCTGACTGGATGTTGAGGAACCTGGAACACCGTGTGGAAGCCACTTGCCCTATTTGGGATGAGGAGATTAAAGAAGAATTAAAAGAGATATTAAATATACAGTTACAGGATAACGTGAAGGCAAGATGGCTGGATAATGAACAGAGCAATGAGTATGTGAGAACCACCCGTAAAAAGATCCGTTCGCAGGTTGAGACATATAATTTCCTGTACAAAAAAACTTTGACCCAAAGTGAGACTGGCAGCCATTGACATTGGAAGTAACGCCGCAAGATTATTAATAAATGATGTGATACCCGGGCCGCAAGATCGGGTGGAGTTCATTAAAACAGCGCTGGTTCGCGTTCCCCTCCGTTTAGGTTTTGATGTGTTTGATAAAGGCGAAATTTCACAAGCCAAAACAGAAAAGATATTAAAGACGATCAAGTCTTATAAGCTCCTGCTGGATGTATATGAAGTGAAACACCTGAAAGCATGTGCCACCAGCGCCATGCGTGATGCCGTGAACGCCAACGAAATACTTAAAAAAGTAAAAGCCGAAACAGGCATCCAGATACATATCATCAGCGGGCAGGAAGAAGCCTCTTTTATTTATGAGAACCATATTGCAGACAATATGGCCAAAGATGAATCCTATCTATACATTGATGTGGGTGGTGGCAGCACAGAACTCACTTTCTTCAGCGATGGTAAACTGATCTTTAAAGAATCATTCAATATCGGAACGATCCGTTTATTAAAGAACCAGGTAACGGAAGCGCAATGGGATGGCATGAAAGAATTCATCCGCAACAAAACAAAAGGTTATCATCATGTTACGGCTATTGGTTCTGGCGGTAACATCAATAAGATATTCTCAATCTCAAAACGCAAAGAAGGCAAGCCGCTCTCACTTGATCTTTTAAGAGATTATTTCAAAGAATTTAGTGCATTGGATCTTTCTCAAAGAATGACCCTGTACAAACTTCGTGAGGATCGTGCGGATGTGATCGTTCCTGCCCTGCTTATTTATATTAATGTGATGCGATGGGCCGACACCGAAGATATCTTTGTTCCGAAGATCGGCCTGGCGGATGGGTTGATCCATACATTGTATGAGGAGGTGAAGCTGAAAGAAGCAGTGGTTTGACAATTCAGTATTTGCAGATATGAAAATGTGCAGATGTGCGAATTATCGAACGACGAATACAAATTAAGTTGTTGCCTTTTAAAAAATATCTTTCGACATATATTTGTCTTGCTAATTCTCAAATCTTCAGATTCCCTAATTTCCAAATTATCTCATGTCTGTAAACAAAGAAATAAAAAAGGTCACTACCAACACGCTGCAAAAAATGAAAGCTGCGGGTGAAAAGATCAGCATGCTGACTGCTTATGACTTTTCGTTTGCAAAGATCATTGATGGTGCTGGCATAGATGTAATACTCGTAGGCGATTCAGCATCCAATGTGATGGCGGGTCATGAAACAACACTGCCCATTACCATGGACCAGATGATCTATCATGCGCAATCAGTTATTCGTGGCATTGATCGTTGCCTCGTGGTGGTTGATATGCCTTTTGGCTCTTACCAGTCCAATTCAGATATCGCTTTAGCATCTGCGATCCGAATCATGAAAGAAACCGGTGGTCACTCGGTAAAAATGGAAGGCGGCGAAGAAGTAGTTGATGCTATCAAACGAATTGTTTCTGCCGGCATTCCTGTAATGGGGCATTTGGGATTAACACCTCAATCGATCTATAAATTCGGCACTTACACAGTAAGAGCCAAAGAAGAGGAAGAAGCCAATAAACTGAGAAGAGATGCGAAATTGCTGGAAGAAGCAGGTTGTTTCGCAATTGTTTTGGAAAAGATCCCGGCATCCTTAGCCAAAGAAGTTTCTGAAAGTCTCACCATTCCAACAATCGGCATCGGCGCCGGTATCCATTGCGATGGCCAGGTGCTGGTTATGCATGATATGCTTGGCATCAATACAGAATTCAAACCGAGATTTCTCCGGCAGTACCTTGATATTCACGAACAGGCAACAAAAGCTGTTCAACAGTATATCAATGATGTAAAACGCAAAGACTTTCCCAACGAAAACGAGCAATACTGATTTCCGGGAACTCTTAGTTTTTAGTGCCCAATGTCATTAAGTTAGGACTATACACAATGACAATTGAACATAGAGCATTGAAAATTGAGTATTTCCCTAACATTGCTGGAGAGAAATGCTCAATTTTCAACAAACAATTTTCAATGCTCAATTACAAGAACCTTCTTAGCTAAACGACATTGCCATCCACTCATTCATCCTTGTCTTCTTACATTTGCACTCTAAATACTTGTCATGGATTTTCTCAAAACGTTAAAACTCGACCCACTCAATAAAGGTCTGAGCACTGGTCAGAAATGGTTCGATTCAAAAGCTGAAACCATCGATTCTTTTTCGCCTGTAGATGGAAAAAAGATTGGCTCGGTCACATCAGCAGATAAAGCAGGTTATGAAGCCGTCATTAAAAAAGCAGAGCAAGCTTTTACAGAATGGCGCATGTGGCCCGCGCCAAAACGTGGTGAAGTGGTAAGACAAATAGGTGAAGCGCTTCGCAAACACAAAGAACCTCTTGGCAAACTCGTTTCTTATGAAATGGGCAAAAGCCTGCAGGAAGGTTATGGCGAAGTGCAGGAGATGATCGACATCTGTGATTTCGCGGTGGGATTATCAAGACAATTACATGGCCTCACCATGCATAGCGAAAGACCGGCACACCGGATGTATGAGCAATGGCACCCATTGGGAATAGTCGGCATTATCTCAGCATTTAATTTCCCTGTAGCCGTGTGGAGCTGGAACAGTATGCTTGCATGGGTTTGTGGTGATGTGTGTGTTTGGAAGCCATCTGAAAAAACGCCTTTATGCGCTGTCGCTTGTCAGCATATTGTGGCCGAAGTGTTTGCAAATAATAATGTACCCGAAGGTGTAAGCGGGATTGTAATTGGTGGTCGTGAAGTGGGTGAATGGATGAGTAAT
>DASVNY010000695.1:0-4128 GCA_036383615.1 Chitinophagaceae bacterium | reverse complement strand
GCAGGTATTGTAGGACATGTGGCACAAACAAAAAAACCAATATTGATAAATGATACAAGAAAAGAGCCGCGTTACCGTGTAGATGATGAGTTTCGTTTGAGTGAATTGGCCGTTCCCATTATTGATAATGATGAGCTGTTGGGTGTGATTGACAGTGAGCATCGCCAGGTGAACTATTTCAACGAAAGGGATTTAAAAATACTCACCACCATTGCCACACTCATCGGAAATAAACTGAAGCAACTTGAATCAGAAAAGTCATTGGAAGCAAAGAAAGAGGAATTGGCTGGTATCAATGAGCAACTGGCAGAGGCCCGGTTGTCGGCATTACAAACACAAATGAATCCCCATTTTGT
This sequence comes from Chitinophagaceae bacterium, assembly GCA_036383615.1. Lineage (GTDB taxonomy): Bacteria > Bacteroidota > Bacteroidia > Chitinophagales > Chitinophagaceae > CADEDV01. The sequence continues at coordinate 3,772 of DASVNY010000695.1, read as the reverse complement.
TTTTAATGCCCTCAATTCCATCAAGCGGATGATACTGGATGCGGATAATGAACAGGCATCACGCTATCTCAGCAAGTTTGCATTGATGATACGCATGACGCTGGAACATTCAAAAGTAACTTTTGTAACGCTCCAGGATAATATACAATACCTGAAGGCTTACCTCGAAATGGAAAAGCTACGGTTCAACAACCGGTTCAGCTACCATGTATATACAGACGAAATTGTTGATATCACAGAAACCATGCTGCCCTCCATGATGATACAACCATTGGTGGAAAATGCGATCTGGCATGGATTGATGAATTCAGAAGGAGAAAAAAAATTAACGATATCGTTTACACAACATGGCAACAGGATAAGCTGTGTAATAGAAGACAATGGTATCGGCATACAACGATCCGAAGAATTAAGAAAAGAATATCGCCCCATGCATCGCTCTATGGGACTTGAGAACCTCCGTAACCGGATCAGGATCATGAATGAAAAATATAAGACCGATTGTACAATGGTAATAACTGACCTGGCAGAAACCGGCTCCGGTCATAGTGGCACAAGAGCAATATTGGAGTTGAACTTAATCAACCTGTAAATTTAAAAGTTATGAAAGCGGTAATAGTTGATGACGAAATGGATGGCATACACACGCTGCAAAAAATGCTTGCACGGCATTGTCCGCAGGTAAAGCTGATAAGCAGTTTTTCCAATGCTGTTACAGCCGCAAAAGAGATCAGCGCTGTGCAACCGGACCTGCTTTTTTTAGATATACAGATGCCGGGTAAAACTGGTTTAGAGTTATTAGCAGAATTGCCGGAAAGAAATTTTGAGGTAGTATTTGTAACGGCGTATAATGAATACATGCTCCAGGCGCTTCAATTCAGCGCCGTGGATTATTTGTTGAAGCCTGTTGACGAAGACAGGTTGATAGAGGCAGTAGAAAGAGCCGGGCAACGGTTAAAGGAAGGTAGGAGAGAAAAACAATCCGATGCTTTGCTATATAATATTGAAAAAGCCGGCAAGCCACTGGAAATGCGGCTATGCCTGCCCACTTTTAAAGGCTTTCTTATTGTAAAACTGGAGGAGATCATCTATTGCGAAGCGGAACGGAGTTATACGGTATTTCACCTTGCCGATGGTAAAACCCTAACGGTATCAAAACCTCTGCTTGATTATGATAATATGTTAAAGGATGCAGGCTTTTTCCGTGTGCACAAATCTTTTTTGATCAATCTCGTTCATGTGCGGGAATATCACAGAGGAGAGGGCGGCTTTGTTATCATGAATAATAAGGCAGAAATAGAAGTGAGCCGTAGAAAAAAGGAATTGTTCCTCGAACAGATAAAACTGGTGTTTAAAAATTGAGTGTCTTTTGAAAATAGATTAGGCCAGCCTTGTACGAACAGGTGCAAAAGCTTCTAAAACGATCCTCGTTGAATTTTTTTCAATTTTTTTATTATTCGATAGGGGTAAACTGATAGATCAGTGACATGATATTATTATATTCCTTCTAACATTTTTTGTAACATTTGCATCTATTGAGAATAGTAGAATAAATTGAGCCGGTATGGAAAGAAAAGCTTTTTTGTATAACTCCGCTGTAATAGCAGGAGGATTGGTATTATCAAAATATGCAGGCGCGACTCCTTCAAATTCATTTCCCGTTGTCAGGATCGATCCTTCACAACGGAAATTCAAAAGCGAAGCTGTTGAGAGGGCAATACAGGAGATCGAAAAAAAACTCTCCAATAAAGAAATGGCCTGGCTGTTTAATAACTGTTTCCCCAATACACTGGATACAACAGTAACGTTCGAAATGAAGGATGGCAAGCCGGATACCTATGTTATTACAGGAGATATCGATGCCATGTGGTTGAGAGATAGTACCGCCCAGGTTTGGCCCTACCTCCCATTTGCAAAAGAAGATAAACAATTGCAATTACTGGTTGCAGGGGTAGTGAACCGGCAAGTGCAGAATATCCTGTATGATCCTTATGCCAATGCGTTTTATCATGATCGTACCAAAGTAGGAGAGTGGAAGAATGATATGACGGCAATGAAGCCAGGTATTCATGAGCGCAAATGGGAAATTGATAGTCTCTGTTATCCTGTTCGCCTCTCTTATCAATACTGGAAAACACTGAACGATACATCGGTGTTTGATGAAAACTGGTCGGCTGCTGCCAAACTTATTATCAAAACGTTCAGGGAGCAGCAACGAAAAAATGGTAAGGGCCCCTATAAGTTTGAACGAAGAACAAGCTGGGCAACAGATGGTGTGCCCCTGGGAGGTTATGGTTACCCGGCCAAACCTGTAGGTCTTATTTTTTCGATGTTCAGGCCCAGTGATGATGCTACGATCTTTCCATTATTTATACCGGCCAACTTTTTTGCTGTGATCAGTTTAAAACAAATGGGTGAGATATTCAGCAAAGTTTACAAGGATGCTGAAACGAGTAAAGAGTGTTTGGCTTTTGCGGGCGAAGTAGAAACTGCGATCCGAAAATATGGTATCATTAAACACCCACAGTTTGGTAATGTGTATGCCTACGAAGTGAATGGTCATGGAAGCTATAATCTAATGGATGATGCGAATGTGCCCAGCCTGCTCGCATTGCCTTATCTCGGTGCGGTGGGCGCTACCGACCCGGTTTACCAGAACACCAGGAAGCTGGTGCTGAGTGAAAGCAATCCATTTTATTTTAAGGGTAAAGCAGGTGAAGGAATAGGTGGCCCGCATGTGGGAGTAGATATGATATGGCCATTGAGTATTATTATAAGAGGATTGACCAGTAAAGACAAAAATGAAATTCGTCATTGCCTGTCCGTCCTGCAACGTTCACATGGTGGAACAGGATTTATGCATGAAGCATTTCATAAAGATGATGCCAATCGTTTTACCCGTAAATGGTTTGCATGGGCCAATACATTATTCGGCGAATTTATATGGAAGGTTTATAAGGAGAACCCCTCTCTTCTTGGTTAAGAGTATTTGCTATTGATCAAACTCAATATTTATTTTTTACAACTTTCTGGTGAGAAATTCTCGTCACCCTTCAGGGGTTTTCTTTTTGTGGCGTGACTTATCATGAAGCATCCGGAAGCGAAACGGCATTTCGGGCAACTAACACTGACATAAAGCATATGAAAATCTTTAATCTTATTTCCCTGGCTTTGCTTGCCGCAGTTTTTTTTTGTCAAACAACCATCGCCCAGGAAACCGGTAACCGGCCTGCGGAGCAATTAGCAGTTAAAGGAATGGTGATAGGTGAAGGTAAGAAGCCGCTGGAAGGAGTAACGGTTCATCTCAAAAACACAAAACGGTCAGTAAGGACCGATGCGAATGGAAATTTTTCAATCAATGTACCCGGTAAAGATGGCCTCCTTGTATTTACGTTTGTTGGCTATGAGCGGCAGGAGGTAAAAGTAAGTCCCGTTATGCAGGTGGAACTGAAAATTGCTGTCAGTGACCTGGGTGATGTAGTAGTGATCGCCTATGGTACCCAGAAAAAAAGTGATATAACAGGTGCGCTTTCTTCTATTAAAGCAGATGCGATCAAAAATGTGCCGGTAGTTTCTCTCGAAGAACTCTTCAAAGGACAGGCTGCGGGATTACAGTCTTCGCTGTCGAGCGGCACACCAGGATCCGCCTCCAATGTAAATATCAGGGGTATCAGTTCTATAGGTGCAAGCACACAACCTTTGTATGTTATTGATGGAATGCCGGTAGCGGGCCAGTCGATCGAAACTGGTTTTGCCGAATCAAGAACCGCCA
>DASVNY010000694.1:0-11917 GCA_036383615.1 Chitinophagaceae bacterium | reverse complement strand
TACCAATTCTTTATGCCAGTTATTATAGGCCAGCTTCATATAGTAAGCAACAGCATTAGCGAAGCCTAAACGTTTATCGGGGTTTTCTTCCTTGAGGGCCTTTTTAATAATCACTTCCAGGTTTTTACCCAAATGAGAATGTTTGGGATAACGTTTCGGGTAAGGAAGAGGGTTGGGTTTAGCTTTTAAGGTCTCTCTTGTTGGAATGGGATAAGGAGATTTTACTTCCAGTTTGAAATCGGAGATCAAAAAAAGGTGATCCCATAGTTTGTGGCGAAAATCTTCCACATTTTTCAAGTGTGGATTGAGGAATCCCATTAGTTCAATAACAGCATGGGCATTCCGTTGGCGGCGCTCGGGTTCATCAATGCTCAACGTGTGTTCGATCATTTTTTGAACGTGGCGGCCATATTCCCGCATTACCAATTGATTTCTTGTGGTGTTATACTCCATAATTCAGCTTGCAAGACAACAAATGTAGAGAAAGAATTCGGAAGCAAAGGGCAAATAGAAAGGGGCCCCGAACCAAGGCCCCTTTTACAAGCCACCATCCTCTTCCACCTAAGAGGTCGTTTAATTAAAAGTTGATAGACACAGGACAGTCACAAAATCTGAATCGTTGCTCCACAAATCCTATATATCGGCCTGTGCGTAGTCGGAAAGAACTATAATTTTCCGGGTTAAATATTAGCAAATTTAATACCAACTCTGACCGCAAGCTAAGATATTTACCAATTAAAATTTATACCCGAAAAGTGGCATTTTCTGAACGTCCACTTTACCACCGGACTATAAAAGTAAGGGGATGGTCCATTATTGCCAACTGTATTAATGCTCTTTTTTGTAATTGCTGTTTTGTGAAATACTGCCAGCGTTTATTCGTGATACTTAAGCTATTGACTATGCAGGAATTGCTACAAAACAGGTAAGTGTATAGTAAAAGAACTACACGGTATTTTTACTAAGGGGATCAGGCATGCGTCCAGTACCTTTGCTGCCCTCATGGTCATTGCTGTCAATACAAGGTTTTTGTTGAAGGATAGTTTGGAGGGCTATGGTTATTTTTTGCGGGAAACACTTAGACGCATTACAATAACTTATCCCCAGCACGAGTTCATTTTTCTTTTCGACAGGCCATTTGATGAGCAATTCATTTTTTCTACAAATGTAAAAGGAGTAGTTGTTGGTCTCCCGGCCAGGCACCCCCTGTTATGGAAGCTTTGGTATGATATAAAGATACCTGCAGCGCTAAAAAAATATAAGGCCGATGTTTTTGTTTCGACTGACGGCTTTTGCTCATTAGCGACCAAGCTGCCGCAATGCCTGGTGCTGCATGATCTTGCTTTTCTTCATTTTCCGGAATACTTATCCAAATCGGGATCGCTTTATTATAAAAGATACACGCCTAAGTTTTTGAAAAAGGCAGGCGTTGTGGCAACCGTTTCGGAATTTTCAAAGCAGGATATAATAAAACAATATGGGCTGGCTGCTGAAAAGATCAGGATCATACCTTATGCGGCTAGAGAAACTTTTGATCCAATAGATGAGGAAAAAAAACAACTAACAAGAGAAAAGTACAGCGAAGGAAAAAATTATTTTGTTTATGCCGGGTCGATCCATCCCCGTAAGAATCTTATCAACCTGCTAAAGGCATTTTCGGTTTTTAAGAAAAAACAGAAAAGCAATATGAAATTGCTGATAGTGGGCCGGCTCGCCCGGAAATACAATTCATTTACCGAAAGCCTGAAAACGTATAAATACAGGGATGACGTTATTGTTACGGGTTATTTGCCTGAAAGCGAATTGGTGAATGTAGTTGGATCAGCGTATGCAATGGTTTATCCGTCGTTGTGGGAAGGATTTGGAGTTCCTGTGCTTGAAGCTATGCGCTGTGAAATACCTGTTATCACTTCAACCAATTCTGCCATGCAGGAAATTGCAGGTGACGCCGCCCTTTTTGCTGATCCGAATGATTTTAATGAGATTGCTGAAAAGATGATGTTGCTGTATAAGGATGAGGATCTTCGCCATAGGCTGACCAAAAAAGGAAAGCTTTGCGAAGAAAAGTATAGCTGGGACAGTTCCGCTCAACAGTTATGGGCATGTATCGAAGAAGCTGTCGGCTGATTTCTGCTTCACCAAAGTGAAGTGTGGCTATTGTTTTCTATACAGCAATTCTTCTACTTTGGTGTTACCTTTGCCTTCTTTTTAATTTTTTAGCTATAATATGAGTAAATCAACGATAACTATTGGAGTAAAGATGGATGAGAACCGTGTTCCTGAGTCGATAGAATGGTCGGCTTCCGATACGGCCGCCGAAAATGCTCAAAAAGCAAAAGCGTTCATGCTTTCTTTTTGGGATTCGGCAGAAAAAACCGCACTGCGCATTGACCTCTGGACAAAAGATATGATGGTGGATGAAATGGCTGATTTCTTTTACCAGACGATGATGACAATGGCCGATACATATGGTCGCGCCACGAATCATGCGGAACTGGTGGATGAAATGAAAAAATTTGCCCACGAGTTTTATCATAAATTCAGGGATAAACAATTGAAAGAAAATAAAGCATAAGAACAGAGGAACAGATGAACAGACGAACAGAGGAATATTGAAGTCGGGTTGCAAAATCTTTTAAACAAAGACTATGAGTTTAGAGCAAAAAATAATGACCGAATTGAAAGCTGCTATGATCGCAAAAGATGAAGCGGCTTTAAGAAGTCTTCGTGCTGTGAAAGCAGCGATCTTATTGGCTAAAACTTCTGAAGGTGCCGGTGGTGAAATAAAGGAAGAAGATGAAGTAAAGCTTTTACAAAAACTGGTGAAGCAACGTAAAGATTCATTAGAGATCTTTCAGCAACAGAACAGGGCCGATCTCGCTAAAAAGGAAGAAGAAGAGATCGCGGTGATCGAAAAGTTTTTGCCAAAGCAATTGTCCGCAGATGAAATAAAAGAAGCGTTGGTAAAGATCATTGCTGAAACAGGAGCATCATCACCAGCAGATATGGGAAAGGTGATGGGAGCGGCTACCAAACAATTGGCGGGCAAAGCCGATGGCAAAACCATTTCAGCGCTGGTAAAGGAGTTGTTAAACAAATAATAGTTTGACCATTGCTAAAAATTTAGCCCTGGTGTTTTCGTTCTGTTGCTAAACCATTGCCAGCTACATGATCCTTGATATAATCTTTGCAATACTGATGGTCCTTGCCGTTATTAAAGGATTCCAGCGTGGGCTGATCGTGGGGATATTTTCTTTGGTAGCTATCATTGTTGGTTTGGCGGCGGCTATTAAACTCTCTGCTGTTGTTGCCGGTTATATTGGGCAGGCTGTAAAAGTATCAGATGAATGGTTGCCGGTCATCTCCTTTATCGTTGTGTTTATTATTGTGGTCCTGCTCATACGTTTGGGGGCCAATGCTATTGAAAAAGCAGTAGAAGCAATAACGCTTGGCTGGCTAAATAAGCTGGGTGGCATCATTCTTTATGTAGCTATGTATATCACCGTGTTCAGTGTATTAATCTTCTATGCTGAGAAGATAAACCTCATCAAGCCGGAAACAATTGAAAAATCGGCCACCTACTCATTTGTTCAGCCCTGGGGGCCCAAAGCCATCAATGCCATTGGGTCTGTTATTCCCTTTTTCCGTGATATGTTCACTGAACTGGAAGATTTCTTTGGCGGCGTTTCTCAAAATATATCAAAATAACCGTTGCGGGTTTTTTCAATCAACTAATGACAAGCAACAGCTGTTATCTTTGTATTGTAAAGCATCCTTTTATATATACAATAGCTGATTTATTGCGCTAAAACGACTATTTTAGTCCCGAATTTAACAGGCAATCGAACAGAATTGACTGCACATGGAGTACGAGATAAAACAACAGGATAAGTTCAGATTTATTGAAGAGGGCAGTGGTGAGCCATTGGTGCTATTGCATGGCCTGTTTGGTGCATTAAGCAATTTCAAACCACTGATAGAATATTTCCGTCATCATAATAAAGTAGTGGTGCCTATGTTGCCACTGCTTGATATGGATATACTTCATACGTCGGTGGGTGGTTTGGCCAAATTCGTCCACAAATTTTTAGAAGCAAGAAACCTGGAAGGGGTTCATTTATTGGGTAACTCCTTAGGAGGGCATGTGGGGCTGGTGCATATATTAAAACATCCCGAAAGAGTAAAGTCACTGATCCTTACCGGTAGCTCAGGGCTTTTTGAGAATGGAATGGGGGATAGTTACCCCAAAAGGGGCGATTATGAATATATCCGTAAAAAAACGGAATTGACCTTTCATGACCCTAAAATGGCTACCAAAGAGCTGGTGGACGAAGTTTACAGTATTACTAATAACAGGTTGAAAGTCATAAAGATCATAGCGTTGGCAAAGAGTGCCATCAGAAATAATTTAGGCGAGGAACTCAATCAAATCAAACAGCCTACGTTATTAGTATGGGGAAATAATGATAGCATCACCCCGCCATTCGTGGCCAGGGAATTCAATAAGCTTATCCCCAACAGCGAACTTTATTTCATAGACAAGTGCGGTCATGCCCCGATGATGGAAGTGCCAGATGAATTCAATGTGATCCTGCACAAATTTTTGAAAAAACTCAATGAGCCTGCAACAGTTGGCTGATTGTTGTGGTCTTATTGCAAACAACGCCGCTATCCATGTTAACCAAGGAACTACCATCCCAATCTATCCCCTACCTGCACCTGCAAGACAAGGTCTATCAGGCATTGCAACTGATGAATGACAACCAGATCACTCATCTTCCCATTATTGACGGTGAAAAATATGTTGGCATCATCAGTGAAGATGACTTGCTGATGGCAGAGAATGATCATTCAAGTATCAGTGATTTTCACCAGTCTTTCTCCAATGTATCAGTGAAAGAAGGAGAACATTTTTTAAAAGCTATTCAATTAGCCGCGGAAAATGGTTTGAGTGTTGTGCCTGTTGTTAGCGAAGAAAATGATCTTACAGGCGCCATTATGTATAGCGACCTGCTGAAACATGCATCAGAATTCATGAGCCTGAATGAACCGGGTGGCCTGATCGTGCTTGAAATGGATAGCAATCAATATTCTTTTAATGAGATCAGCAAGCTGGTAGAAACAAATGATGCGCAGATCACGCAATTGAATACTTCCAACGACCAGGAAACCGGATTGATGCAGGTGACCATCCGTATCAATAAACCTGAAGTATCGGATATTGTGGCAACTTTCCAACGGTACGAGTACAACGTAAAATATTATTTTGGCGAAGAATTATATACCAATGAACTCAGGAATAATTATGACAACCTGATGAACTACCTTAAGATATAAGCTTCTTTTAATCTTCCGAAATATCTCTCCTCATTTTCTGGTGATTGACCAGGCTTGTATTTTTACAGCTATTAATAATACGGAGCATGATAAATGACAAGCTGATCTATGATATTGGAATGCATACGGGAGAGGATACTGTTCACTATCTGAAAAAAGGATTCAATGTGGTGGCTGTTGAAGCTAACCCGGTATTGGCAGAACAGAACAGCAAAAAATTTGCAAAGGCAATTGAAGAAAAAAGACTGACCATTTTGAATGTGGGCATTGCCCCACAGGAAGGAGAACTGATCTTCTATAAAAATCTCCGGTTAACAGAATGGAGCTCTTTTGACAAAGTGCTTGGATCAAGAGGTGGGGGCTATGAAGAGCTGCAGGTTCAATGTGTGACCACAGAAAAACTTTTTGAAACGTATGGTATTCCCTTTTATTTAAAAGTGGATATAGAAGGGTTTGATTATTTATGCATCAATGCACTGGGATATAAGAATGAGTTGCCAAAGTATGTATCATGCGAAGCGTCTGAATTAAGTTTGCTGGACACACTCTATGCAAAAGGTTACAGGAAATTTAAGTTCATCGGCCAGTCAAATGATTTTGCGCCACCCAATATTGCAGCGGAATCGAACAAGCTTTATGAGCGATATCTAATTGTGAAAAGCGGGATCAAGATGCGGATACAGAAATATATTCCTTTCAGGCATTTGTATGGATCTTCTGGACCTTTTGCAGAAGAAACGAAGGGTGATTGGATGACCCACGAAGAAGTGGCGAAACTTTTTAATGCTTTTTACTTTCCCCAAGGAAAGCTTGCACCTATTAATAAGGCGAATTGGTTTGACTTTCACGCAAAACAATAATAACTATCCATTTTATATCCCGGAGAGGTGGTGGCTTAGTGTGACCAAATTGAAGTGGGATTTGTACCGTTACTTGCAGAGAATAACTACTATGGTCGCATGAATTACCTGAATATCCGGACGGATTTTTCCTTATTTTCCCCCTTTCGATGAAAATCGGACTAATTTTAGCAATCTCTGATTAGTAGAATAGCGAATTAATGCCATATACCCTGAAAATCAGACATAGTTGGCTTGTTTTTGTGCTAAGCCTTTTTTGTACCCGGCTCACTGCACAGGAAATCCCATCGGGGGCAGAAATATCTTCCTCATTACATCCTGAGAACGGTGTTCCTTTTACTATACGCCAGATCATCATTACCGGTAACAAAAGAACGAATGAAGCAATCATTCTTCGTGAAATACCATTTAAAACAGGTGAGCATTTTTCTCTACAGGAACTGTTGAAACAATTTGAAAAGGCAAGGATACAACTGATGAACACATCATTGTTTCACTATGTAACAGTAGCGATGAAAGGTTCATCCGGGTATGAGGTGGATGTGGAGATCCTGGTGAAGGAAAGATGGTATATATTCCCTCTCCCTTATGTGAGGCCCGTTGACCGAAACCTGAATCAATGGTTGTTTAAAGAAGGGGCCAGTCTCGATAGAGTTGATTATGGTATTAAGCTCATGAGCTATAATACAACCGGTGACAATGATAAATTCAGGTTATGGCTGATCAATGGTTACACCAAGCAGATCTCCGCCAGTTATGATCGCCCTTATATTGATAAGAACATGAAATGGGGGCTCATCACTTCTTTTAGTATCGGCAAGAACCGGGAAATAAATTATAATACCATTGATGATAAGCAGGCATTTTATAAGGATGATGATTATGTAAGAAGTTTTGTTACTGCAGGTGCTGCGATCACTTACAGGCCAGCAATCAAAACGCGTCACCAGTTTGGAATAAACTATATCAGGGAAAATATAAAAGACACGGTGATTGCGTTGAACCCGGAATACTTCAATAATGATAAAACGCATATTGCCTTCCCGGAACTCTATTACAAAATGAAGTATTACGATCTCGATTATATTCCCTATCCCACCAAAGGTTATGCGGCTGAAGTAACTGTTGGAAAAAAAGGATTGAATAAGGATGTCAATCAATGGTACCTCACCGTAAAAGGATCGGGTACATGGCCCACCGGCAAAAGAACATTTTTTAATGTGACTGCTTTCGGAAGTCTTACGGTGCCGTTCAAGCAACCCTATATGATGCAGCGATTGCTTGGGTATAATGATGCCTTCATGCAGGGCTATGAATACTATGTGATAGATGGAGCGGCAGGAGGATTTTTAAAAACAACGTTCACAAGAGAGCTTTTTAACCTGAACGTGAAGAAACCTTATTCAAAGAATGCGAGCTGTGTTCCTTTCCGTTTTTATGGAAAAGTTTATGGCAATGCAGGATATGTTTATAATCCGGAACCGGGTGACAATTATCTTTCTAACCGTATCTTATGCTCAGGCGGCATTGGCCTGGATATCCTCACGGCCTACGACTTTACGATAAAGCTGGAGTGGACCTTCAACCAGTTAGGTCAAAACGGCCTATTTTTACATCGAAAGTCTATCTTTTAAAAAATGAAGGCAGCCGTTTATAGCCGGGTAATGGACGAAGATCAGCAGGCCGATGTTCAACTATTTTTTGATGAGCTAAGCAAGCAAAAGATCCAACCCGTCGTTTTTCATCCCTACTTTGAGCAGATAAAAGATATCATTACGCTACCACCAGATACACAAACATTTTCCCTGTCCGAAGATCTTACTGGGGAAATAGAATTCATTTTTAGCCTTGGTGGTGATGGCACTTTGCTTGACACTGTTACACTGGTGCGCAAAAAACTTATTTCCATCATGGGCATCAATTTCGGCAGGCTGGGTTTTTTGGCCAGCATCGGCCGGGATGAAATGGCAACTGCGGTGAAAGCTATTGCTAAAAGGACCTATGTTGAAGATAAGCGGACCATGATCCATCTTGATGCCGATCTGCCTTTGTTTGGCAATGTTCCTTATGCGCTCAACGAGTTTGCCGTTCACAAGCGGGATACCGCATCCATGATAAAGATCCATACCTACCTCAACGGCGAATTTCTGAACACTTATTGGGCCGATGGTCTTATCGTAGCCACACCAACAGGTTCAACCGGCTACTCATTGAGTTGTAACGGGCCCATCGTTTTTCCGGAGTCGGGCAGTTTTGTGATCACACCTGTAGCGCCGCATAATCTTAATGTCCGGCCTATTATTGTACCTGATGACAATATCATTTCTTTTGAAATAGAGAGCCGGTCGGAGAATATCATTTGCGCCCTTGACTCGCGAAGGGAGATCGTTGGCAAAAATGTGCAGTTGGCGGTGCGAAAAGAAGATTTCAGCATTAGTTTATTGAGGCTCAGCGAAAAAAACTTCCTTCAAACCCTTCATAATAAGCTGACATGGGGGCTCGATAAACGGAATTAATGGCTTTCGACACAGGCTTAACCATCCTTATTATAACCTAATTTTCTCTCGGTTGAATAAAAGAAATTACCTACTTTTCCGTTCTATTTTGTCCCAACCACTTATCGAGGAGTACCATGAAAAAGATTATCGTCGCAGTTATCTTTTGTGCGGTTGCACTTGCTTCTGTACAAACAAGCTTTGCCCAGGATGCTATTAAGCAAGAGGGAGAATTTGGTATTGGCCTTGGCGCCGCCCATTATTTTGGAGATCTTAATACCCGTGCGCACCTGAACAGGCCAAAGATGGCAGCAAGTGTTTTCTTCCGCAAGAATTTTGGTAATTATATTGCTGTCAGGCTCGGAGCTACTTATGCCCGTCTTGGTTATTCTGATAAATACAACGATCATAATGAATACATGTATCGTCGTAACCTGAGCTTCAACAGCAATGTGTGGGAGTTGGCGCTGCAGGGCGATTTTAATTTCTTCCGTTTTATGCCCGGCGAACCTCCTTATAATTTCACACCTTATATAACATTGGGAGTTGGTGTGTTTAGCTATGACCCGTTTGCTTATCTGGGCGGTAAAAAAGTAATGCTTCGTGAATTGAATACAGAAGGGCAAGGCAGTTCTTCATATCCCGACAGGCAGCCTTATAGTTCTTCGGCGATCAGTTTTCCTTTTGGCGCTGGCATAAAATACTCTATCAATGAACGCATCAATATCGGTTTTGAAATATTACATCGCTTTACAAATACCGACTATCTCGATGATGTAAGCAAAACCTATGTGGATCCTTCTATTTTCCCTGCTAACCCGGATGGAACACCTTCCCCTGCATTCTTGTTGCATGACAGATCGTACGAATTAGGTGAGCCTATTGGTATTCCTGACAGGGCGAGGGGTAATAGTAAACAAAAAGATCAGTTTGTTACAGCGATGTTCTATCTCACTTTCAACCTTCAATCGTATCGTTGTCCAACAGCGAATTAATAAAAAAAATATTTCTGGTAAAACCGGGGCTGTTTGGTCCCGGTTTTTTTATGGTTGAGTTTTTGGCGGGACATCAGTTTTAGATTTTGAACAGTTTTTGCCCCGTTGCCGGGCCCTCCCAACGCCCCAGCGCCCTCCCCCCTTTACCACCACCATTTCTTCTCAAGCAAAAGCTTTCCTTATCGGCAACGTCTGCCGATTACAACAATAGCCACTTCGCTCAATAGTTATCATAGGGGCCTGATTAATTAATCGTCATAAATATAATATCCCACCTCAGGCAAAACCAAGAGAAAAACACGGAAAAATTACCGTTTTTTTCTGCCAGTAAAACCAGAAAACACCTTCTCCATTTCAAACTTATACACTATTGAATCTTTTGAGATTCGTTACCGGATAATATCTTTGAAATAGTTAAACATTATACTTCGTATGAAAAAATTCATTTTACTTCATCTCTCTTTACTTACCGGGTTTTTGCTTGCTGCCCAGCAACCACTTCAACTGGTTGTTTATATTGACCCGGGCAGTAAGCTTGTTTATAAACAAGGCATCACTATGCGTGGATATTTAAAAAATACTTCCGGCGAAACAGTAAAGATCAGTAAACCCACACCCTACGCCATGTGGAAAACAGACAAGGATCATTGGGTGCTGATGAAAAATGGTAATGCCGAAAAGCCATTCAAATTTGTAGAACCACCTGATAGAAAATTCAAAAAAACAGACCTGCTCGACCTGAAACCTAATGATAGCATAATTGTAAGCACCTACAACTGGATACTGGATGGAGAAGGTGACTATGAGATACGATTGCAGTATGAGCAGCTAAAAGCCAACATCGATCCTGTTTATGTTGAGGCTGCTCTCGTGAATGACCGGTATGATTTTGCAGTTGAATCAAGCCCGGTTAAATTCAAAATTGTGAAACCGGTTCCTGTTGTCAACAGGGAATTGATGGACTACCAGAAACTCATGTACAGCACAACTTATTATGATGCGAGCCCCAACAGCATTTACCTTGATCTTAATAATGTTCGTAAAATAAAAATGAGCACTCCAAAAAACTATAGGTTGATGGAGGACTGTAAGAATGTTCAATTCCTCGAACTGGAAGGATTTAATGCGGATAGTATTCCTGAATTGTTTGCAAGCTGGAACCTTCAGTATTTATCTTTTTATACCGATGGATCAAATAAAGTAAAATACATCCCGACCAATTTTTGCAAGGATGGAAATCTTCGCTATCTCCATTGCTGTTGGGGAATGGCGGATAGTCTCCCTGCTTTCACTTACAACCAGCCAAAGCTGGAGTTCCTGCGGGTCTTTGCCACACAGATAAACAAACTGGATGAGAGGCTGGGCAACCTGGTCAACTTAAAAGAACTTGACCTGAGCAACATAACCAACACCGTTGCATTGCCCGAATCATTTAAACAGTTGGTAAATCTTGAATCATTATCATTGGTGCAGGTAGGCGGGCTTACTGATGTTTCATCTATCGAAAATCTGCCTAAATTAAAAATGCTACGCATTTTCGCGGATGGCATTAACAGGGATAATGAAGTGTTGAAAAGGATGAAAGCAAAAAATAAAGAACTGATGATCTTTACAAAATTTGGAATGGTGATGTAGAAGTTTATTGAACCACAAAATCAAAAAAAATGCAAAAAGGGATATTGCTTGTATTACTTGGTCTTGCTTCATTTGTACTGTATGCACAGGAAACAAAAGAGGAAATGGCTAAATATATTGTTGGCACCTGGCGCTTCAGCAATTTTTGGAACCCGGCAGGTCCAACCTATGCAGAATATGTTGCTGATCCCTGCCAGAACCTTACCACCTATACATTCAATGAAGATGGCACAGCTACCGTACAATCAGAAGATCCCGCTAAATGTTCGACTGCCACGGAAAAATATGTGTGGAGGGTGATCAGATTACATGACGCGACAGGCAAAGAGCGGTTTGGTATTCGTATGATGGAGGAACTTAGGGAGGAAAGACCTAATTATGATGGCAATACCTGGACCGATCATATTCTCACTATTACAAAAACGAACAAAAAAGTTGTCAACTGGGTAGTTAAGCCACAATACTCCCCGGCCAGTCTCGAAAAGATCAGCGTATATGACCGGGTAAAAGCTAAGAAATAAGAGCTAAAAAGGAACACGGATGACACGGATAGTCTTGATTTACACGGATTTTCCTTTAAAATAAAAGCAGATTT
>DASVNY010000693.1:0-1759 GCA_036383615.1 Chitinophagaceae bacterium | reverse complement strand
ATTGCCAGGTTTTCTGAAAGAAATGATAGAGATACAGTTTTTGATCTTATAACCTGGCGGTATAAAATGATCGGGGACTACTATGATTCATTAGGTCGTCCTGATATCGCATTCAGCTATTACCGGACAGCAATAACCTTCGGTGAGTTTGATTACGGTCTTCGCAAAAGAAGATATTTTGAAAAGCTGGCCAGTAAATTCCTGAAAGAAAAGGAATATGATTCCATTCTGCATTATTACAATATCATTCAAAAATCAAAGCCAAGAAGAATAGGATGCGGAATGGGAAAATTAGAATTATATACGGATTATTATTACTGGCTTATGGCGGCTCTTGATGGAAAGGGACAAACGGATTCTGCGATAAGCTCTTTTATCAATTATGCTTTCCAGGAATGGACCAACAATGAAGGAACTGAATTTTCTACCAACCACCTTTTTGAGAACGATTATCACTGCCAGATGCTGCATTTTATCAGTGTGCTTGAAAAAAAGTATGGGTTTTGCAAGCTGTATGCTGATGTTCTGAATATCCCGGCGATCACTAATCTGCTTCCCATAAAGGAACAGGAAAATAACTCTTGTTACTACGAACTTAAATTTAAGGTTACTTTAGGTGATTATAGTCGCCAACTTAATGGATGGGCAATTGATTGTCCCACATACGAGGTTAAGAAAGAAGAAATGGACAAGACCTATTCGGAATTTTTCTCCCGCGATTTGAGAAACTCATTTATTTATCGCTATTTCCTTGAAAAAGTTGCTTTATAGATCTATATAGTAATTGTACTATTAAGAAAGGCGTTGGCTAAATAATAACAATTCTTCTTTGTGTAACTTTTTTCCAGCCTGCATCAGTTGAAAAATCATAATCATGAAAAGATTGATCCTGATGACAGGAATGCTTATTTCCTGTTCTTTCCTTTATGCACAAAGCTTACCCGATACCACTAAAGCAGACGCCACGATCACCAATGCCACCGTTTATTTTGGCTATGGCGCCGAATTAAATCATGAGGCCAAAGTAAAAGTTGGACCCGGCACCAGGATCATTGTCATCAACCAGCTTAGTACAAGTATTGATGTGAATAGCCTGCAGGTGAGTTGTCCCGAAGATGTTACGTTATTATCACAGCGATTCAATGTTTTTTACCCGGTCGTTCCGGTTGTTATTAAAAGCAAAGAGGTTGAAAGATGGGAAGATAGTATCGAGGTTTTGCAAAAAGACATCAGCCGGATCGATAATAATATTGCCATTGAAAAAGAATTATTGTCAAGAACGGGCGCTTTGATCGAAGCGGCGCTTAGCAATAATGGCAATAAAGCCGTTGTCAGCGCCGAAGTGTTAAGGCTGGTTGAATTTTATAATGCAAGGATAGAAAGATCAAAGAGCAATATTTTTAATTACCAGCAAAGCATCCGTGACCAGAATAAAAAAATTGAACTATTAAGAAAGAAAATAACGGATGCGAATAATCTTACTCTGTCACCTAAAAGCAAACCTTACGGACAGATCATTTTGCAGGTGATGACAACAAAGACGGCAGAGATACCTGTTTCGTTGTCTTACTATACGCATCATGCAGGCTGGACGCCGGTTTATGACATCCGTGTAAATTCAAAGACCAATAGAGTGAAACTGGTGTATAAAGCCTCATTGATGCAGACCACGGGTATCGATTGGAAAAAAACCAAATTGACGCTCAGCACCGGCACTCCCAATTTTGGTGTGGCTGCGCCTGTTCTTTCTCCCTGGCAC
>DASVNY010000692.1:0-10189 GCA_036383615.1 Chitinophagaceae bacterium | reverse complement strand
CTTCTGCAGTAAAAGATAAATTTTGAATGTGGTTAATTTTCACATTTCCACATTTTCAAATTTTCAAATTGATTTAAAATGTTACAACCGAAAAGAACGAAGCACAGGAAAATGCAGAAAGGTCGCATGAAAGGCGATGCTAAAAGAGGAACAACCATTGCATTTGGTTCTTATGCTTTGAAAGCATTGGATCAGCACTGGATCACCGATCGCCAGATCGAAGCTGCCCTTCAGGCATTGAACCGTGAAATGAAAAGAGAAGTTAATGTGTGGATCCGTATTTTCCCTGATAAGCCAATCACCCGTAAGCCACTTGAAGTGAGGATGGGTAAAGGTAAAGGTAACCTTGAGTTCTGGGCTGCCGTGGTAAAACCGGGCCGCATCATTTTTGAAGTGGATGGCGTAAGTGAGCAGGTTGCCCGTGCTTCTTTATCACTGGCTGCAGGCAAGCTACCTATCAAAACAAAATTCATTGTACGTCGTGACCTGGTTACTGCGTAATAATTAATAAATCGTAAAGCGATGTCAAAGAAATCAGATTTTGTAAAAAGCATTCATGGAATGAATGAGCAGGACCTTACCGCCCGCCTCGAGGAAGATAAGCAGCGTTTGAAAAAGCTCGAGTTTGCTCATGCGATCTCTCCGTTGGAAAATCCAATGACGATCCGCGGATTGCGTAAGGATATTGCCCGTTTGCAAACCGAATTAAGAAACAGACAAGTGCAGGCATAAAAAGCCACGAGCCGTAATAAATAAAAAGAAAGTTTAATTGCTATAAGAGAGAGCTCAAAGCTCGAAGCTCATAGCTCAAAGCTTAAAAAAATGACCGAAAGAAATTTAAGAAAAACAAGGATAGGTGTTGTGACCAGCAACAAAATGGCAAAGACCATCACTGTTGCTATCGAAAGAAAAGTTAAGCACCCGATCTATGGTAAATTCTTGAAAAAAACTACAAAGTTGCATGCGCATGATGATAAGAATGAGTGCAGCATCGGCGATGTAGTGAAGATCATGGAAACCCGTCCGCTTAGCAAAACAAAGCGTTGGAGACTGGTAGAGGTAGTTGAGAAAGTGAAATAAAAAAGCTACGAGCTACGTCCGCCGACTGGCGGAACGAGCTCGTTCAATTAAGTAGAAAAAGATTGTATTAATTGCTGTAGCCCGCAGCTCGCGGTTCACAGCTCAAAGCTTAAAAAAATGATTCAGCAAGAAAGCCGGTTAAATGTAGCGGACAACAGTGGTGCCAAAGAGGTGCTTTGTATCCGTGTACTCGGCAACAGCGGACAGCGTTATGCAAGAATTGGTGATAAGATCGTAGTGACAGTAAAAGATGCATTACCACAGGGCGGTATCAAAAAAGGAACCGTTGCCAAAGCAGTTATCGTTCGCACAACTAACAAACTGCGTCGTAAAGACGGATCTTATATCCGCTTCGATGATAATGCAGTTGTGTTGTTGAACCAGTCAGATGAGCCCCGTGGCACACGTATTTTCGGACCAGTTGCCAGGGAGTTGCGTGATAAAGGTTACATGAAGATCATTTCACTGGCGCCGGAAGTATTATAAGAAAGCTACGAGCCATGATCCACCAGCTGGCGGACATGAGCCGTATCAATAAAATAGAAATTCACTGCTATAAGATAGAGAGCTCAAAGCTCGAAGCTCATAGCTCAAAGCTGAAAAGAAAATGAAAGCAAGATTTAAACCCAAGTACAATATCCGCAAAGGAGACAGTGTAGTGGTGATCGCCGGTGATGATAAAGCACTGGATAAACCCCGCATCGTTAAGCAAGTGTTGGTGGATGACGCTAAAGTGATCGTGGAAGGTGTGAACATCATCACTAAACACACAAAGCCTTCTGCTCAGAATACCAAAGGTGGTATCGTAAAAAAAGAAGCGCCGATCCACATCAGCAATGTGATGTTGTGGGATGCTAAAGCAAAGTCGGCTGTGAGAGTAAAAAGAGAAAGAGAAGAAGGTAAAACTGTAAGGGTATCAAAAAAATCAGGCGAGAAAATATAATCAGCCTGGCTAAATAAGTAATTATGAGCACAAAAACATATTCTCCGAGACTGGCAGATAAGTACAAAAAAGAAGTTGTACCTGCATTGGTTAAGAAATTCAATTACGAAACGGTGATGCAGGCTCCTAAACTGGAGAAGATCTGCCTCAACCGTGGTGTGAATGGCGCTGTATCTGACAAAAAGCTTGTTGATATCGCACTGGAAGAACTGACAACCATCACTGGTCAGAAAGCAGTAGCTACCCAGTCAAAGAAAGATATCTCCAACTTTAAGTTGCGTAAGAACATGCCGATCGGCGCGAGAGTAACACTGCGTGGCGAAAAAATGTATGAGTTTTTGGATCGTTTGATTGCTGTAGCATTACCCCGTGTTCGTGACTTCAAAGGAGTGAACGAAAAATCTTTCGATGGTCGTGGCAATTACACAATGGGTGTTACCGAGCAGATCATCTTCCCGGAGATCGATATCGATAAGGTGAACAGGATCACTGGTCTTGACATCACCTTTGTGACAACGGCCAATACCGACGAAGAAGCGTATGAATTGCTGAAAGAGTTGGGTATGCCTTTCAGAAACACTACTAAATCAAATTCAAACTAAAAGGATAAACAATTATGGCTAAAACTTCAGTAAAAGCCAGGCAAAGAAAAAGGGAGAAGATGGTTGCTCAATTCGCAGCCAAAAGGGAAGAGCTGAAAAAAGCTGGTGATTTCAAAGCTTTGGATGAGCTTCCTAAAAATTCTTCTAAGGTTCGCTTGAAGAATCGTTGCCAGCTAACAGGTCGTCCTAAAGGTTATGTCCGCTATTTCGGCATTTCCAGGGTAGCGCTGAGAGATATGGCGTTGAATGGCAAAATACCAGGATTGAAAAAAGCCAGCTGGTAACCCTTCGGCAGGCTCGGGGTGACAAAGCCTGCAGACAATAAATTTTTAAACTAAACTTTTCCAATTATCCTGTAGCATGTTCTACAGGACGTAGGAGGGCAAAAAATATGGTAACAGATCCTATCGCAGATTTCCTGACCAGAATTCGTAACGCACAAATGGCGGGACACCGTGTGGTTGATATTCCTGCTTCAAACCTTAAAAAGCGTATGACAGAGATCCTGTACAACCAGGGTTATATTCTGAAATACAAGTTTGAAGACGACAGCAAACAAGGCGTGATCAAGATCGCTTTGAAGTATGATCCGGCAACAAAACAACCGGCTATTCAAAGCATGGAAAGGATCAGCCGTCCGGGTTTGCGTCAATATTCAAAACCGGCTGATTTTCGCCGTGTGAAAAATGGTTTGGGTGTTGCTATCCTGTCAACTTCAAAGGGAGTGATGACAGATAAAGAAGCAAAAGCGCAGAACGTAGGTGGCGAAGTACTTTGCTACGTGTATTAAAAAAAGAAGTTGTTCGATACATTAAGCTGAATCTATACTAAGCTGACCGGTCAACAACAAACAATAAACTATAAACTGATTTTATGTCTCGTATAGGTAAAAAAGCAATTGCGATCCCTGAAGGAGTTTCTATCACTATTGGAAAAGACAATATAGTGACTGTGAAAGGAAAGAAAGGGGAATTGAAACAGGAGATCGATCGTGATATCACGGTGGAAGTAAAAGATGGCCAGGTAAACCTGGGTCGTCCAACTGACCAGATCCGTCATCGTGCTTTGCATGGTTTATACCGCGCATTGATCGCTAACCTGGTGAAAGGTGTAACGGATGGTTATCAAAGAAAGCTGGAACTGATCGGTGTGGGTTTCAAAGCTACTAACCAGGGCAACCTGCTTGATCTTTCTTTAGGTTATTCTCACAACATCCTTTTTGAAGTGCCTAAAGAAATTAAAGTAGCTACTGAAACTTTGAAAGGACAGAACCCCATCATCACATTGGAAGGTATCGACAAGCAATTGATCGGGCAGGTAGCTGCTAAATTGCGTAGTCTCCGTAAGCCTGAGCCTTACAAAGGAAAAGGTGTTCGCTATGTGGGTGAGGTGGTGCGTAAGAAAGCTGGTAAAGCTGCTGGTAAGTAAAAGTCATAGAGGTCAAAAAGGTCATATAAGTCAAATGGCCTCCTATATGACCCATATGACTGATATGACCAATGACCCGTATGACTGATTTGACTTGCATGACCAATTTGACTAAACTAATCCTGGCAGAATCAGGAAAGAAAAATAAAAAGAGATGAATTCAAAAGTTAAAACACAAAGAAGACAAAACATTCGCTACCGCATCCGCAGAAAGATCAGCGGGCTTACGGCAACGCCACGTTTGTCTGTCTTCAGAAGCAACACCGACATCTATGCCCAGTTGATAGATGACACAAAAGGCGAAACGCTGGCTGCTGCTTCATCAAGAGATAAAGATATCGCAGCTCAGAAAGGAACGAAGTCTGAGAAGAGCAAACTGGTTGGAGCCGCTATTGCACGTAAAGCTTCTGAGTTAGGTATCAAAACTGTAACATTTGACCGTGGTGGTTATCTCTATCATGGCCGTGTGAAATCAGTAGCTGATGGAGCAAGAGAAGGGGGCCTTCAATTCTAAAACAACATTCAAACTTTTAATTACAAGTATAAATGTCAAAGCTTAACGTAAACAGGGTAAAAGCCGGTGACCTGGAACTGAAAGATAAAGTGGTTGCCATCAACCGTGTGGTAAAAACTACCAAAGGTGGTCGTGCCTTCAGTTTCTCTGCTTTAGTGGTTGTGGGTAATGAGAATGGAGTGGTAGGTCATGGACTTGGCAAAGCCAAAGAAGTGCAGGAAGCCATCACCAAAGGAATTGAGGATGCAAAAAAGAACCTCATTAAAGTTCCTGTAATGAAAGGCACTATTCCTCATGATCAGTGGGCAAAAGAAGGCGCCGCTAAAGTGTTGATCAAACCAGCCGCTCATGGTACTGGTGTGATCGCCGGAGGTTCTATGCGTGCCGTTCTGGAAAGCGCTGGTGTTACCGACGTATTGGCTAAATCACTTGGTTCTGCTAATCCGCACAACGTGGTAAAAGCGACTTTCAAAGCTTTAGCATTGTTGCGTGAGCCGGTACAGGTGGCAAAGACCCGTACACTTGGTTTGAAGAAAGTATTTAACGGATAATAACCGAAGTCAGTAAGTCAGTGGTCAGTAAGTCAATGACCACTGGCCTAATGACCAAATGACTACAAATATGAAAAAGATCAAAATAACATTGGTAAAAAGCCCGATCGACAGACCTGAGCGTCAAAAGCTAACGGTACAGGCTTTAGGTCTTAACAAAACCAATTCTACCAAAGAAGTAGAAGCTACACCGCAGATACTGGGCATGATCCGCAAAGTGGAACACCTGGTGAAAGTGGAAGAAGCGTAAAAAATGTAAAACTCAAAATGTAAAATTTAAAATGTAAAAGGAGAACGCAGATTTACATTTATCATTTTACATTTAATATTTCCAAACGCGAGCTCCGAATGCTTTCGGAGCGTTAAGTCAAAAATAAAAGCAAGATGAAACTACACGAATTAAGACCTGCAAAAGGCGCTACACACAAAGAAAAAAGAATTGGTCGTGGTGATGGTTCCGGACATGGTGGAACATCAACAAAAGGTACAAAAGGTGCGCAGAGCCGTGCCGGCTTCAAAAATAAAAGAGCTCACGAAGGTGGACAGATGCCTATCCAGCGTCGTATCCCCAAGCGTGGATTTAAAAACCCTCATCGTGTTGAGTATAAAGTATTCAATATCGGCCAGGTTGAACAATTGGCTGAGCGATATGGTATCAAAGAATTCTCACTGGAGAATTTGTATATCAACAACCTGGTGAGCCAGACTGATAAAGTGAAAGTGCTCGGCAATGGCGAGTTGAAAAGCAAACTGACATTTAAAGTGAATGCGGTGAGCGAAAAAGCTAAGTCAGCGATCGAAGCTGCCGGCGGCACAGTAGAAATTGTAAAATAAATTTCGCTAAATTGCACCGACGCATTCAAAATGCGTCTTTTATATTTTAAAAGGGCTCTTAAATTATTTTAACTCCCGTGAAGAAATTAATTCAGACCTTAAAGAATATCTGGAGCATCGAAGAGTTGAGAGGTAAGATACTTTTCACTTTGATGATGATCGTTATCTATCGTATCGGTTCATTTATCGTGTTACCGGGCATCGATCCTATTGTGATTGGCCAAAAGAACCAGTCGAGCAGCAATGGTATCCTTGATCTTATCAATACTTTTTCCGGGGGCTCCTTTAACCAGGCGTCCATTTTTGCATTAGGTATCATGCCTTATATCTCTGCTTCTATCTTTATGCAGCTGATGACGGTACTGGTTCCAAGATTTCAAAAAATGCAGAAAGAAGGGGATAGCGGTCGTAAGAAAATCAATCAATATACCCGCTACCTCACTGTGGTCGTTACATTGCTCCAGGCTTCTGCTTATATAAGATACCTCGACAACATGGGTAACCAAACACCGGGTATGATGGTAGCCGGCATGTCTCCCACCATGTTCTTTACTACCAGCCTGGCTCTGTTAACTGCAGGTACTTTGTTTGTAATGTGGATGGGTGAAAAGATCACCGACAAAGGCTTAGGAAACGGGACATCACTGATCATCATGATCGGTATCCTTGCCCGCCTGCCACAATCATTCCTCGCGGAGTTGACAGCTAAGTCAACAAGAACCGGGATGATCCTTGTATTTATTATTGAGATCGCTATACTCATCGCTATTATCCTTGGATGTATCTTATTGATACAGGGTGTTAGAAAGGTGCCGGTGAACTATGCCAAGCAAATAGTTGGCAACCGCCAGTTCGGTGGTGCAAGACAGTTCCTTCCATTGAAAGTGAACAGTGCCGGTGTAATGCCAATCATCTTTGCACAGGCCATCATGTTCCTGCCAACGCTTATCACATTAGGTAATGCTAACAGTTCAAGCGGGCAAACGCTTTCAAGGATATTCACGGATCAAAAGGACCTGTTGCACATGCTGATCTATTCAGTGGTGGTGATCGGTTTCACGTTCCTTTACACGGCTTTGATATTTAACCCCAAGCAGATAGCTGATAACCTTAAGCAGAACAATGGTTTTATTCCTGGTGTTAAGCCGGGTCAGCCCACTGCTGATTATATAGGCGTTATCATGGACCGCATCACTTTACCTGGCGCCGTATTGCTGGCCCTGGTGGGAATTTTGCCGGGTATTGCACAGCGTTTGCATGTAACACAAGGGTTCTCTACTTTCTTTGGTGGCACTTCATTGCTGATCATGGTGGGTGTGGTGCTTGATACCTTGCAACAGATCGAAACGCAGTTGCTCATGCGCCAGTATGATGGATTGATGAAGAGTGGCCGCATACAGGGAAGACAAACTACTTCTGCGGTGCAGATGTAATTAATATAGGCCTAAAATTTTTGAACCCGGTAAGTTCCATGCTTGCCGGGTTTTATTTTGGCCTCCGTGAAGGAGTTTTTCGAAGTTTCCGGCCTCTTGCCAGAAGGAGAGAGGGGTGGGCAGAATTTATTTACCACATAGGCACATAGGGCACAATAGGAAGCCACATAGAATCTATGTGAAAACCTATGTTTTCTATGTGCCTATGTGGTGAACCGTAATTCAAACTCAAACAGGAATGCTACCGGGGTAGCTACTATTGTTATTGGCTTTAATGAGTTAAATTTGTGCCTTTATTATGATGATACAAAAAACAAATGAGCAGGTGGAACAAATGCGGCAAAGCGCTTTGTTGGTTAGCAAGACACTTGCTGAAATAGCAACAACGCTGAAGCCCGGTGTCAACACCCTGTCTATTGATAAAATGATCGGCACATTTGTGCGGGATCATAAGGCTATTCCTTCATTCTTAAATTATAAAGGATATCCATTCAATTCCTGCATTTCGGTGAATGATGTGGTGGTGCATGGTTTTCCCAATGTGAATGAACTAAGAGAAGGTGATGTGGTGACCATTGATATTGGCGTAATACTGAATGGCTGGCACGGTGATCATGCTTACACGTTTGCGGTTGGCGATCCGGGTGATGAAGTGATGCAGTTGATAAGAGTAACCAAGGAGTCATTATACAAGGGCATTGAAAAAGCTGTTGTCGGCAATCGTGTCGGTGATATTGCTTTTGCGATACAGGATCATACCGAGAGAAAACATGGTTATGGAGTGGTGAGGGAATTAGTAGGGCATGGACTCGGCAGGAGCCTCCATGAAGATCCGCAGGTGCCTAATTATGGAAAAAGAGGAAGTGGCCCGAAACTGAAAGAGAATTTAGTATTGGCGATCGAGCCGATGATCAATCTTGGTAAAAGAGATGTGTTTACAGAAGATGATGGATGGACCGTTCGCACGAAAGATGGCAAAGTTTCTGTGCATTTTGAACATGATGTTTGTGTGAGAAAAGGAAAGGCCGATATTCTTTCTGATTACAAACCGATCGAAAAAGCAGAAGAGATCAACCCTAATTTATTCACTCATTCTAAAATGATACAGCCCCTGTCCGTTCCGGCACGGGCAAACCTCGCCTGAGGCAGACAGGGCTTTAGTTTTATAGCATGTCATCCCGAAAAAAACTGGTTGTTATTGGCGGCGGCGCTGCAGGTTTTTTTTGTGCCGTGAATGCGGCAAGGATGAATCCTTTACTTGAAGTTGTTATTGTTGAAAAAACGAGTAAGCTTTTATCAAAAGTAAAAGTGAGTGGCGGCGGTCGCTGCAATGTTACCCATTCCTGTTTTGATATTGTGGAGATGAGCAAGCGCTATCCAAGAGGTGGCAATTTTGTAAAGAAAACCTTTCATCAATTCTTTACCACCGATACGATAAACTGGTTTGAAGAAAGAGGAGTGAAGCTAAAGACCGAAGCCGATGGTAGAATGTTCCCGGTTACAAATTCTTCGCAAACCATTATTGATTGTTTGCTCAAAGAAGTGAATAGATATGGTGTGGAGATCATGATGAACAGGGAGGTGAAGTCAGTAAATGTTCAATCCTCAATGTTCAATATTCAATTCTCATCGGGGGAAACGATCAATGCCGATTTTGTTTGTATTGCCTGCGGGGGGTATCCTAAATCTTCGATGTTTAGTTGGTTAACTGAATTAGGGCATAGTATTGAGGAACCGGTTCCCTCGTTATTTACATTTAATATACCTGGCCATGCTATAACGCAATTGATGGGAGTGAGCGTTGAAAATGCAAAAGTGAAAGTTAATGGAACAAAGCTGGAACAAACCGGGCCATTACTTATTACACATTGGGGTTTGAGTGGACCCGCCGTATTGCGATTGAGTGCATGGGGAGCGAGGGGACTAAAGGAAAGGAATTGGGAATTTGGTATTAGTGTGAGCTGGCTTGCTGAGCGTGAACAACAAGTAAGAGAAATGTTCCAGGAATTCAGGCAGACAAATGCTTCGCAAAAAATAATTACTAAAAATGTTTTTGCGCTGCCAAACCGTTTGTGGGAATTCTTAGCAACTGGGAGCGGCATAACCGCCGAAATGCGTTGGGCCGATCTGCCTGCTGCGGCTCAAAACAAATTCATTAAAAATTTATGTGGGTATGAGTTGCAGGTGAAAGGGAAAACAATATTTAAAGAAGAATTTGTAACAGCAGGAGGAATAAAACTCAACGAAGTGGATGCAAACAGCATGATGAGTAAAAAGATCCCAAATTTATTTTTCGCTGGGGAAATAGCAGATGTCGATGGCGTTACCGGCGGCTTTAATTTTCAGCATGCCTGGACCAGCGGGTTTATTGCAGGAAAGAATATCGCTCATTTATCGAGCTGAGGTTTTAATTTAACATAGGCCCATGCTGTAAATGGCAGCAGCATCAATAGGGATAAGGACCACCAGCTTTTGGTAAAGAAGATGGTTAAGAAAGTCAGTAATAATAAATAGAAGGGATAAGTAAGAAATAATATCCCCATCATCACGGAATCATAGTGATCATTATTATAGGTTCTCTTCCACGTAAAATTCTTAATAGGAGCAAACAAGGGGAAATGAATTAACCAGCCTAATAGCGCCGGGATGGTCAAGGTGATCTTCTTAAAAGAAGAAGGCTGAACAGACAGTTTGTTTTTTTGTAAGTCTTTATTGGCTTTTGGTATCTCGAAAACCAATTCTTCCAGTTCTCTTTGAAGACGAGTATTAAAAGCCTGGTGCCTCAGTCCATCAACCTCGTTCAT
>DASVNY010000691.1:0-3481 GCA_036383615.1 Chitinophagaceae bacterium | reverse complement strand
CGTACCAAGAAACAATTGCACCATGCTGGAGTTGCTTGTCTCGACCATCGGAAGATCTTCCTTTGTCGATTTTGCGCAGGAAACCGCAAGCAACAATAGGGGTAGTGCGGCACCTGCAATGATCTGTTTCCAATATAATCTCATAATAATATTTTTTGAGGTGGTAAATTATTTTTGGGAGAACCATTGCTCTTTGGTGTGATAATCCAGTGCCAAACCGCCGAGCGGAAGTAATGCTGCCGTGTTCCACCTGTATTCTGAATTAAATCTTGGTCTCACCCTGTATATCACTTTGCTATTGTTATTAACAAACAGATCAGAACCAGAAGGAGGTGCAAAATTCGCATATACCTGTTGTGCCGGTGTCGCTGCCGGGTTACCCGTGGCATCATCAGTATAATGGTATCTTCTCAGGTCCGCCCAGGCTTCCATGAAGCCAAATGCATAAATGGCGATCCATTTCTGCAACATGATATGAGATAAAGTAAGATTAGCAGATGATGGTACAACAAGAGGGTTATTAAGGAAATTATTCTTTATCGTAGCATCAATAACCTTTGTTGATGGAATTGCATTGGTATAGACGGTGGTCAACATGTCGATGTTCAGGCTAATACCATTGCGATAAGCCGTCAATGCATTTGCTTTATCGTTTTTGCGGAAATAAGCTTCTGCTTTCAGAAATTCCATTTCGGCAGCAGTGGCCAATGGCCAAGGCATACCATCACGGTAAACATAGCGGGCATTAGCATCGGTTCCGGCAGTTCCGGTAGAACCCCAATAATTTAAAGGCTGGTCAGCCGTAGCTAATCCATCCGGAAGGCCTTTTGCCGGTCTTATACCTTTGAAAGTAGGAACTGTATTGGAATTCTCACGGAGAATATACCAGGCTCTTGGATCTTCTACATTAAGGAATGTAGGATTCAGGCCCGACATAAGATCTGATGCAAATCTTGTTTGACGAAGTACACCGATATTGCCTCTGCTGGCGCCATAAAAACTTCTTGTCGCCGTAGCATTGTTTTCAAACAATATATATGCATTATCAGCATTACTGGTCATTGCCTGGCTGGCATAATAAATAACCGAATCTGGCTGGTAAGATGCTTTATTGGTAATGCGATGAAATACTCTTGCCAGTATTGCATAAGTAAATTTCTTCCATTTTTCCCTGTCGCCTTTCATGGAAGAGTAGTTAGCGCCAATTGCAAGATTAGCATCACTTACACCATCACCGGTCCTGTTTAAATATTCAAGCGCTAAATGACAGTTCTTTTTTACTTCATCATATGCCACACTCTGTTCGTCATAACGGAAAGTAAGCAAGCCGGGGTTGAAAGCGTCTTTTACAACTACTTCTCCATGCATGTCTGTAACCGCTAACCAACCAAATGCACGAATAGCATGTGCCGCGCCCACATAATCCCATTTCTTCTCTTCAATTCCCCACTCAATGATCCTGGAAATATTCTGTCCCTGCGCATAATAATGCATGCCCCATTGGGAACCACCGATATCAGAATTGGCTCCTGCATCATTAGTGGTGGTCATTCCCATCATATCATACTGGTTCTGGGCAGTGTTGGTGGCCCAGAACTGAACATACCTGCCCACGTATTGTCCATCTAGTTGTGTCCCGAAGTTGGAACCTGATGCTGTATTGTTGATTACCAACGCTGCAACCGTATTGGGCAATAACTGCTCAAGCGGTTTCCGCACATCGGCGTTGGGATTAGCATATGCATCGTCAATTTTTTTGGAGCAGGATTGAAACGAGAGCAACAATCCCACGAAGCATGTGCTGAAAATTATTGGTTTAATATTTTTCATGTTGAAATTTTTTTAGGTTAGAAACCGGCCCTGATACCAATGTTTATACTCAATTGGTTGGGTAATGTTCCATAATCAAATCCAAAAGTTCCGACACCTCTTGTTCCTGCAGTATTTGCATTCACGGCAGGATCGGCACCAGAATAGTTGGTCAGCAATATCGCGTCATTTAATGTAACGAAAGCGCCGAGACTGTTCAATCCTTTTATCTTGCTGATAAAAGCGTTGGAGAAGTTATGGCTGAGTGTGATATCCCTAAGCCTGAACCAATGAATGTTCTTTTCGATAAACTCTTCTTCAGGCATTGTACGATAATAGCTTTCATTATACATCGGGATAACGGCAATAGTGTTCACACTTGGTGTAGCCGAGTTTTCTCTTCCATCACTTAAAACACCTTCGATCACTCTTGGCACCTCGCGATCCGCCGTCATTTTACTCTTACCGATCGTTGTCAGGTATTGGTTGGTTCCGTTCCATACATCACCACCAATCTTAATATCCCAGAGGAATGTCAGTTTCCATCTTTTATAATTCATTGTATTGATCCATCCCAGCGTGAAGTCAGGATTTCTTTCTCCTCTTACTTTTTCTATGGCATCAATAACAGGCAAACCATTGGCGGGGTTGATCAGTATTTGACCCGCATTATTTCTCATATAACCAAACCCGGAAATAGCGGTAGTTGTTCCACCCAGCACTGCACCACCGCCGATACTACCCAAAATGGCATTATCAGCTAAATAATACAAAGCGATATTTGGAGGCAGGGCAACCAGCTTATTCTTCATCCTATTAAAATTCAGCCTCGTGTTCCAGCTAAAATTCTTTTTCTTCATTACGGCTGCATCAACAGATATTTCAATACCCTGGTTTCTTGTACTGGCCGCATTGGTAGTGTTCAACACAAAACCGGTTCCATAACTCAAACGCATATTCTCCACGATCTGGTTTTTGTTGAGCGTATTGTAATAAGTGATCTCAAGATTTACTTTGCTCCTGAATAAGCGCAACTCTGACCCGATCTCAAACGTATTTTGCTTTTCAGGCTTAAGGTCCGCATTATTATTAAAGAAGCCGTAAGAGAACCCACCACCGCTTGAGAAGCTATTAACAAAGAATGATTGAGTTGAATAAGGAGAGTTCAAACGGGCGGTTTGAGCAACCGAACCACGAAGTTTCAAATACGTTAAGATATCGCCTTTCTTGATAGAAGGGAAGATATCACTAACAATTACACTTAAGCTGCCGCCGGGGTAATTGAACTTACGATTTTTCTTTGGTAAGGTTGATGCTTCTTCAAAACGCTGTGTATAGTTTAAAAACACCACGTTCTTATAATTGAAAGCAACCTCACCGAAATAAGCGAACTGGCGGATGATCGAACGATTATATTCTCCATACACATTTTTCAATAATCTTCTGCGGGTACTTTCTTTTGTAACAGAGCTGTCGGTAAGCGATCCCAATAATGTTCCATAATTGTCGTTGGTAACAACCTGTCCTCCTTTATACATAACACCATTACGGATTGAATCGACAAGAGCCTCTCCACTTACCGCAAACATTTTTGTTTCATAATCCTGCCACATCGTTCCTCCCATTACGCGGACATTGAAATCCTTGGCGATCGTTCTTTTTACCGTGGCCA
>DASVNY010000690.1:0-1560 GCA_036383615.1 Chitinophagaceae bacterium | reverse complement strand
CTGGCCATGAAATACATGGAGCCGGAAACCTATAAGGATATTGCAAAAAAACTGGCGGAAACAAAAAGAGAAAGATCGAAATACATCAATGAGTTCATCAAGCCAATTAAGGATAAAATAGATAAAGCCAAATTGAATGGCGAAATATATGGTCGCCCTAAAAGCATTCACTCCATCTGGAACAAAATGAAAAAGAAAGGAGTGGACTTTGAAGAAGTGTATGACCTGTTTGCCATTCGCGTGATACTCGACTCTGCACAGGAAAAAGAAAAAGAAGATTGCTGGAAAGTGTATTCTATGATCACGGATGAATATACTCCTTCACCTGAACGATTAAGGGATTGGTTGAGTAATCCCAAGAGCAATGGTTATGAAGCCTTGCACACAACGGTGATGGGTCCGCAGGGAAAATGGGTGGAAGTGCAGATAAGAACAAGGCGGATGAATGAGATCGCGGAGAAAGGATTAGCCGCACACTGGAAGTATAAAGAAGGAACAGCAGATGAAAGTCGTTTTGACAAATGGTTCCAGCAGATAAGAGAAGTGATCGGCAACCAGGAAACAGATAGTGTTGACTTCTTACAGGATTTCAAAACAAGTTTTCTTGCCGAAGAGATATATGTCTATACACCAAAAGGTGATGTGAAAATGTTGCCTGTTGGTTCTACCGCGTTGGATTTTGGATTTGCTATTCACAGTGCGATCGGTGTAAAAACGATCGGAGCCAAAGTGAATCATAAACTGGTTCCCATCAGTCATAAATTGAGAAGCGGTGACCAGGTGGAGATCATAACCAGCAATAAACAAAAACCTTCTGAGGATTGGTTGAGCTTTGTTGTTACTGCCAAAGCAAGGGGAAGAATAAAAGATGCATTAAAGGAAGAAAAGAAAAAAGTAGCGGATGAAGGAAAGTATGCTGTACAGCGAAAACTCGAAGGAGTGGGGGCATCATTCAACCAGCATAATATTGATGAGCTGGTGCAGTGGTATAAACTATCATCTCATCTTGAACTTTTTTACCAGGTAGCGGTAAAGAATATTGATCTTAAAGAATTAAAAGATTTTAAAGTTGTTGGTGACAGGATAGAAGCGCCAAAGCCGGTGAAGATACTGGAGCCAAAACCAGAATACAATCCCCAGCAACAATCTGCCGGGAAAAAAGATGCGGAACTGATAATATTTGGTGAAAGCAGTGACCGTATCGTTTATAACCTGGCCAATTGTTGCAAACCAATTCCGGGTGATGATGTGTTTGGTTTTATCACAACCGGGAAAGGATTGACCATACACCGCACTAATTGCCCGAATGCTGCAAAGCTGCTGGCTAACTATGGGCATAGAGTAGTAAAAACAAAATGGGCCAAGAATAAAGAAATATCATTCCTTACGGGTGTGAAGATCGTTGGTATGGATGATGTGGGTGTGGTAAATAAGATCACGAATCTTATCTCCGGCGAATTGAAAATTAATATTGCGGCCCTGACGATCGAAGCGAAAGAAGGTTTGTTCCAGGGAAATATTCGTTTGTATGTTCACGATAAAGAAGAACTGGACACTTTA
>DASVNY010000689.1:0-1633 GCA_036383615.1 Chitinophagaceae bacterium | reverse complement strand
CTTTTTAAGAAAATATATGTCGATGCGGCCCGGTGAATCATTGAGCCCTGTGTATGACAAGAATGAGTACTGGGACAATTATGTGAAGATGCTTTACTACGGAACAGAGAAAACTGACCCCGATCAACATATCCGCATATTCAATAAAACGGGAACGGCTTATGGTTACCTGATCGAATCGGCCTATATCGTCGATTTTAATAACAATATTGAGTTTATTCTTTCGGCTCGTATTTACTGCAATAGCGATGGCATATTCAATGATAATAAATATGATTACCCGCAATTGGGTTATCCATTTCTTAAACAATTGGGGCGGGTTATTTATGAGCATGAATTAAAGAGAAGCCGGAAGCATACTCCTAACCTGTCCGTATTCAGGTTTGATTACAATCATTGATACGTTACAAATTTTGCAACTCCAGGAAAACTCTTAGCGGGAACCCGGATAAGCCTTGAACAGGTGTTAGTTGATTTAATAAGTACATTTGTCACTCATCAAACAAACTCATGTTGATCATGCAAGCAGTGGCAAGCCCCGTACAGTTATCATCTTTATTAGATCGTTTTGCTGAACCCGAAACATTGAAAATGGCCAAGCTGGGTCGTGAGCTCAGGGCAAAAGGAATCGATGTGATCGATCTTAGTTTGGGAGAACCCGATTTTGATACACCGGAACATATCAAGCAAGCAGCGATTGATGCGATTAATGATAACTGGAGCCATTACACTCCTGTGCCTGGTTTCCTTGACCTGAGAGAAGCCATTTGTTTGAAGTTCAAAAGAGACAATAACCTCGATTTTAAACCGGAGAACATTGTCGCTTCTACTGGCGCCAAGCAAAGTTTGGCCAATACCATTTTTGCGTTGGTTGATGAAGATGATGAAGTGATCATCCCAACACCTTATTGGGTGACCTATAGTGAACTGGTGAAAATGGCAAGAGGAAAAGTTGTCGAGATCCAGTCAACACTTGAAAACGGTTTTAAAATAACTCCTGAAGAACTGGAAGCAGCCATTACCCCAAGATCAAAAGTATTTTTGTTCTCATCACCCTGCAACCCAAGTGGCGCAGTGTATAGCAAAGATGAATTGGCTGCATTGGTAGAAGTATTTAAAAAATATCCCGGCATTAATATCATCTCGGATGAGATATATGAATACATCAATTTTGTTGGCAAGCACGAAAGCATTGCACAGTTTGATGGCATGAAAGAACGGACCATCATTGTAAACGGGTTGAGCAAAGGCTTTGCCATGACCGGCTGGAGATTGGGTTATATCGCCGCAAGTCCTGAAATAGCAAAAGCCTGTGAAAAATTACAGGGACAGTTTACAAGCGGCACTAACTCCATCACGCAGAAAGCAGCAGTGACTGCACTGACCACTGATCTTCGTCCATCAATGGAAATGGTAAAAGAATTTGCCAGAAGAAGAACAAGAGTGCTGGAACTGGTAAAAGAAATTCCAGGTATTCATTGCTCTGCACCTGACGGGGCTTTTTATATTTTCCCTGATATTAGTTACTATTTTGGTAAAAGCGATGGCGAAACAACCATCACCAACTCCAATGATTTTTGTATGTACCTGCTGAACACGGCCCATGTATCGTCCGTAATGGGTGATGCATTTG
>DASVNY010000688.1:0-2593 GCA_036383615.1 Chitinophagaceae bacterium | reverse complement strand
CATGTTTCAGGAACTCCTCAAACAATTTTCTTAATGAAGGAAAAGTGATCATGGGTTGTTCCAGGGATGGTATGGTGGCAAATCCGCCTCTTTCATTGATAAAGCGGATCAGTTTTAGCATATGCACTCTTTCTTCATCAGATTGCTTGTAAAAAAAGTCAGTCACTCCCTGCAGCCCGGGTTGGATCTCTGTCCATGAGGCCATAGCAAGATAAGCCTGTGATGATTCAGCTTCCATCTGAACCTGGTTGTTCAGCGCTTCCTGTATTGATTTGGATAACATGGCAGGTTATTTCTGACAAAGTAAGTCAATATTTAGCGAAAAGGAGTAATGCGGATAGGCTTTTAGTCTGTGTAAAGTCTTTGTAATCCTTTATTCCAGCTATTTCAACTTTTTCATTGCACTGCTTTCCACCAGCGATTTCATTTGAGCAATAGCAACTTTGTTGAGTTGAACGAGCCTTTCGCCTTGTGATAATCCTTGCTCAATAAGCAATGCGTTAATTGCTTCCATATTGCTTAGTACAACTAGTTGCTCAAGGCTTGCATGATCCCTCGCATTACCTGGTTTAGCTGGGTTTGCGTCCCGCCATTCCTTAGCTGTAATTCCGAATAATGCCACATTTAACAGGTCGGTTTCGTTTGCATAAACAAGATTGGCTTGTAGTCGAGTTATTTCTTTCGGTATCAGGTTTTCCCTTATAGCGTCTGTATGAATGCGATGATTGATTTTGGAAATAGTTCGTTGTAAGTTCCATTTCAATTTACCCTGGTTTTCTTCCTCTTCTTCTTTTAGCCGCTGAAACTCTTTGATAACATAGAGTTTGAACTCAATGGAAATCCAGGAGGCAAACTCTAAGGCAATATCTTTATGAGCAAAAGTGCCTCCATATCTCCCTGATTTAGAATTAATTCCAATAGCATTCGTTGTTTCTATCCATTTTTTGGGCGTCATTATAAAACTATTCAGCCCCGCTTGTTTCCGAAACCCGTCGAATTCGACGGGTTTAAAATTGGGGTTATAAATGGTTTCCCAAAAACCCAAAAGTTCAATGGTATTCCGGTTTCTTAACCAATTTTTGATAATATCATCTGTAG
This sequence comes from Chitinophagaceae bacterium, assembly GCA_036383615.1. Classification (GTDB taxonomy): domain Bacteria; phylum Bacteroidota; class Bacteroidia; order Chitinophagales; family Chitinophagaceae; genus CADEDV01. Next base: position 1,495 of record DASVNY010000688.1, on the reverse strand, counting down.
CTGCATCCTTATAGCGGGCAATATCCGTTAGCGAAATGTAATCTTCAAACTGCCCGGGTGCAATTGTTATTACCGTGCCTTGAACCTGTATTTTCTTATTTTTTGTCATGAGCTTGATTTTGAAAGGGACCACATTAATTATGGCGAACCTATCATAGTTAGAATTATAAAAAATGGGTATTTCCTCTCTTGCTGCCTGTTTTTTTCACGTTTTTTCATCGCAGAAACAACGCACAATTCTGAGCCATCGCCATTTCAATAGGGTTGAAACCCCATTAAAAACAATCAACTATATCAGCCACAATCTATTTTTGCAAAAAACAAACAGATGAACCCGGAGTTGTTTAATGAATTAGCACGAACCCGCCGTTCTGTTTTTCCCGATCAGTTGGAAGCGGGGAAAAAAGTGGATGATTCTATCATTAAAGAAATACTGACAAATGCATTGTGGGCGCCTAATCATGGACAAATGGAGCCCTGGCAGTTTACTGTGTTTACTGATGATGGATTAAAAAAATTAGCTGATTTTCAAAGTGAGTTATATAAAAATGAAGCCCGTGAAAATTTTAAAGAAGCATCTTATAAAAAATTGCAACAAAATCCATTGAAGGCTTCTCATATCATTGCAATAGGAATGAAACGCACCACCAAAAAAACAATTCCTGAAGTGGAAGATATTGCCGCTGTTGCCTGTGCGGTGCAGAATATATATTTATCTGTTACGGCTTATGGATTGGGTGGTTACTGGACAACGGGTGGCGTTACCTATATCGACAAAGCAAAATCATTTTTTGGTTTAGAAGAACAAGACAGGCTGATGGGCTTTTTTTATATAGGTCATATTTCGATTCCTTCTCCTGCGGCTAAAAGGTTACCGTTGGAAGAAAAAGTAAAATGGGTGAATGCGTAAGCAATGAAAAAAATCCTGGTCATATCATTTTTTTCGTTGCTTATCACCGGCTGCGTGATATTGACAGGTAGTAAAACTAAACCAAATCTTAGAAATATCTACTCACAATCTCCGGACAAATGGCCCGCGCCCTTAATTGATCCGGGCGTTGATTGGCAGGAGCTTGGCGTTTTACCCGACGGGCCCTTGCAGCAACAGTTGGATTCATTAAAGCATTTGATAGAGCTTGGAAAAATTTTATTCTTCGATCCGAGACTCAGTGGCTCGGGTAAGATCAGTTGTGCCAGTTGTCACCAACCGGAATTATCATGGACCGATGGAAAAGTAAAATCGATTGGACATGACAGTACGATCAATAAAAGAAATTCTCCTTCGATACAAAACAGTTGGTTTTATAAAAAACTTTTCTGGGATGGGAGAGCAAGGGATCTCGAGGACCAGGTGTTTGCCCCGATCAATAGCGAAAGCGAGATGCATGGCGATATGCGCGAACTGCCATTCAAGTTGAGACGCATAAAAGGGTATGCTCCCTTGTTTGATTCAGCTTATGGGGATCCACGAATTGATCCTGACAGGATAGCTCTT
>DASVNY010000687.1:0-7032 GCA_036383615.1 Chitinophagaceae bacterium | reverse complement strand
AAACCAATTTTGTTTCAGCAGTCATTGTCTCTTTCATTCGCTGCAGGTCCGTCACTTTTTTTGCATCGAGCGGAACTAATTTTATATCCAATCCTGTTCTTCTTGCCGCTGGCATCCATAAACGAAAAGTAGGATCGGGTGCTACCGCGTTTCCTTTTTGCAAAGCGGCCCATGTTGCTACCACACCCAATAATTCTGATGAACCCGCACCAATGACAATATGATCTCTGGTGTGACCGGTCAGTGATGCGATCTTATCTCTCAATTGCGTGGTTACATCCCATGGATAGCGGTTTGAACTGCTTACGGCATCCATCATTGCTTTCCGGGCAGCGCTGCAGGGCCCGTGCGGATTTTCATTCGAACTAAGTTTAATAATATCTCCTGTGTAATGAGGTGGAATATTTTTGAAAGCTTCACGGGCAAATAGTTCACGGCTTAACGTAAAAGCTCCGATTGTAAATGCAGCTTGTTTCAGTAATTCACGACGTCGCATAGCAATGGTTTTAGTCAGCGGAAGTTACAAAACTTACTATCATCTTTTAGGATAATTAATGCACAACTCAGGGAAACTGTCATTGACTCATTCCTTCCTGCTATTTACTTAAAAAAAATGATCGAAGAAATGGTTAAAAAATCAGGGAGCTTAAGTGAGGCTATAATTCCCCTTTGGTATTTACATGTGTAAAAAATCAGGTAACAGAATGGGCTGATCACTTGCTGTGGCAACAATTTTGTAGCCAATCGTAGGCATCAGATTCCAGTCACATGACTGGAATTATTTCGTTTTCAACTTAAAAAAGTGATTTATGAAAAAAGCAGCTCATATTCCGAAGGAATATCATTCTATAACGCCTTCGCTTGCATTTCAGAATACACCGGAGGCCATTGAATGGTACAAGAATGTTTTTAATGCCAGTGAAAAAATGAGAATGAATGGTCCTGATAATAAGGTCATGCATGCTGAACTTACGATCGGGGATTCTATTCTTTTTTTAGGGGATGCAAATCCAAAGCACAATTGTGTTACCCCGTTTGACACGAAGGGAAACTCCATTCATTTATACCTGTATGTAGAGGATGTAGATGCGGTGATAAAAAAAGCTTCCCAAAATGGTGCTTCTGTTGTAATGGAACCCATGGATATGTTCTATGGCGATCGTTGCGGCAGTATCAATGACCCTTATGGATATACCTGGATGCTGGCAACACATGTTAAAGATGTAACTGAAAAAGAAATGAGAAAACAGGTAGAAGAAATGCCTGTTGCATAATCATCTTTTTCCTAATTCAACAACTTCACATTCTTTTATTTCAGGACCATCAATTGCAAAGCGAATGATGGTCCTGATCTTATGCCAGCCTTCCTTACCTGCAGCGCCGGGATTCATATGCAAGCAGTGGATCTTCGCGTCATACATCACTTTAAGAATATGCGAGTGGCCACTGATGAATAATCGTGGTTGATGAAGCTGTAATTCTTTTCTTGTTGCTGGGTTGTACTTGGGTGGTGAACCACCAATATGGCGCATCATCACTTTTACTTCTTCGCATGTAAAGATTATCTGCTCTGGATAGATGGACCTGATATCATTACCGTCGATATTCCCATAAACGCCCCTCAGCTTTTTCAACCCAATCAACTTGTCAACTATTGTCATATTGCCCCAATCACCGGCATGCCATATTTCATCACAGTTCTCAAAATGCCTGAAGATGTTTTCATCCAGGTAGCCATGTGTATCTGATATAAGTCCGATTCGGGTCATGTCAATCAATTAAACCATCTTTTTTTAATTGCTCCAATATTATAACGGCCCCGGGAGCGGTATTTTGTTGTTGTAAATATTCAGCTAATGAAAAAAAACGAAGCTCGCCTATTTCCGCAGATGCGGCAGGAGTAAATGAGTCATGGGTTAGAAAGCAATCCTGTTCCATGATCGTTCCGTTTTGTTCTCCATAAGCAGGAGCAGATATATGGGTGTAAAAGCTTAGTTCATTTTCGCTGAGCCTTACGTTTAACTCTTCTTCGATCTCCCTGCATAATGCAGCAGTAGCTGTTTCCCCTGCATTGATCTTGCCACCCGGCAGGTAAAAGCATTGTTTATTTCGGCTGAATGCTAATAGAAGCTTTCTTTCTTTTATGAATAACAACCCGGCTGTTGGTAATTGCATGCGGCAAAATTCGGGGTTATCTTCTTACATTTGTTTATGCCTTTCCACAGGAATTTCACATACTATATTGATAAGCGAAAATGGAAATACATCTTTCTCCTGGCAATGCTTGAATTATCACCGAAGTATCCCGGTTTTTCAATAAACGCCTGATCAAAACTATATGCAAGAATCAGGTAAGAGAAATCTAAAATCTTCAATCAAAAATATTTTCCATGCCTCACTATCATAAACTCGGGAACATTCCGCATAAACGCCATACACAATTCAGGAAAGCAGATGGCGGCCTCTATTCCGAACAATTATTTTCAACAGAAGGCTTCAGCAATGATTATTCATTGATGTATCATGTGCATCCGCCGACACAGATCATCAAAACAGAACCACAAGTAAGTGTTGCACCCACTGTTGCTGAAGAAAAAATGCTCAAACACCGGAGCTTTGAAGGATTTAATATAAAACCGGTGAAGGATTATTTACAAAGCCGTGTGCCTGTACTGGTGAACAACGATTGCCATATTGTGCTGGCAGCGCCACAGGAGAGTATGAAAGATTATTTCTACAAGAATACAGACGCGGATGAAATGATCTTTGTGCATGAAGGCAAAGGGATATTGCGAACGATGTATGGTGAACTACCATTTGAGTACGGCGATTATCTTGTAATACCACGGGGCACTATTTATCAAATAGAATTTGCGGATGCAAATAATCGTCTTTTTATTGTTGAGTCATTTAGTCCTATCAGGTATCCAAAAAGATATGTAAGCAAATACGGGCAGTTGCTTGAACATTCACCCTATTGTGAAAGAGATATTCGGGGCCCGCAAAATCTTCCAACATTTGACGAGAAAGGAGATTTTTTGATCCGTGCCAAAAAGAAAGGGGTGTTATATGGTCTTCATTATGGCACACATCCTTTTGATATTGTTGGATGGGACGGTTATTGTTATCCCTTCGCTTTTTCTATTCATGATTTTGAGCCAATAACGGGAAGAGTGCATCAGCCGCCACCGGTGCACCAGACCTTTGAGGCGCACAATTTTGTTGTATGCTCTTTCTGTCCAAGATTATTTGATTATCATCCACAGGCAATTCCTGCACCATATAACCACAGTAATATTGATAGCGACGAAGTTTTGTACTACGTTGATGGTGATTTTATGAGCCGGAAAAATGTAACAAGGGGAATGATCACACTTCATCCTGCGGGAATTCCTCACGGACCTCACCCGGGTGCTGTTGAGAAAAGTATCGGTGCCAAAGAAACAAAAGAACTGGCAGTGATGGTAGATACGTTTCATCCTTTAATGCTGACAAAGGAAGCCCTGGAAATCGAGAACCCAAATTATGTGATGTCCTGGGCGGAATAGGAAGTTTATAATATTTTTCTATACCTTTATTGAAGACCAGCTCTGATTCCAGGGACTGGTCTTTTTTATTTATCGTGACCAGCTCCAATTTTCTACTTTAAACCTTGCTTATGAAAGTCACGATCATCCAGAAAAAAATATTTGTTATCAGAGATGAGAAGGTGATGCTTGATTTCGATCTTGCTGCTTTGTATGGAGTGGAAACAAGAGCGCTCAACCAGGCAGTGAAACGGAATAGGGCTAGCTTCCCCAAAGATTTTATGTTTCGGCTCACTGCAAAAGAATGGAAGCAGATTTCTTCTTCAGAGCTTCATATGCGCCAAACAGCAGGTTCAAAAAAGAACTCATCACAATTTGTGATGAGTTCAAAAAGACATCGCGGAAAAACTTACATGCCTTATGCTTTTACTGAACATGGTGTTAGTATGCTGGCCAGTGTGCTTAAAAGCACGAAAGCAAGAAAAATGAATATGCCTTTATTGCTTTAAAGGGATTTGTTCTTCAACATAAGGATATTGCTGTGCAGTTAGAAGCATTGCGAAAAGAGCTACATGGCCGCAGTAACGAACACGATACCCAATTAGCAGCGATTTATGATGCAATTGAGAATTTACTGGATAAAAAAGCTAAACAGGATAAATGGGAGGAAAGAGAGCGGATCGGGTTTAGAAAATAAACAGAAAAATTTTTTGCAATGAAGCAACAACCAAAATTTATACCCGGTATTTATAATTACTGTGATCGGTGGTGCGAACGTTGTTCCTTTACCAGCCGCTGCCGGAATTATGAAGACACAAGCAAGCTTAGCCGGGAACAATTGGACCCAAAGAACAAGGCCTTTTGGAAAGGTATATCTGATAATTTCGAAAAAGCCGGCAAACTTCTTCATAAAGCAGCAAAAAAATATGGGATTGATCTTAGCCAACCTCTATCGGCCGAGGAGGAAAAAGCTTACGAAGAAAGAAAAAGCTTTATTGAATCAGAGGTAAAAAAACATGAATTATATAGCCTCTGTCGGAAATATTGCAATACGGTGGTATCTTATTTTGAAAAGAATTTATCACAGGACCTGGTTGATAAGACAAGGCAACTTATTAGCCATCTTCACATGGGTATGAACACGCCGGAGGATGTGGCATATACTATGGCCGGTTTGGGTGAGTGCGAGCAAGTGATTAACTGGTATCTGCATTTTATTGAGGCGAAACTGCGCAGGGCTCTGCAGGGGAAATTGAAAGACGATGAGGATGATAGCTTTCCTAAAGACTCTGAAGGCAGTGCTAAGATCGCGATCATTGCTATTGAAAGAAGCATGGGAGCCTGGGTAAGATTATATGAAATGTTACCCGTGGCGGAAGACACGGCATTACCGGTATTGTCTATTCTTAGCAGACTTAAAGAAGTCGCGGTAAAAGAATTTCCGAAGGCCATGGAGTTTCATCGCCCGGGTTTTGATGATTGAACCTAAAGTATGGCTGTTTTTCAGGGTTGCCTGGATATTTTCATGAAATGGCATTTCGTATTTTTTCCAATCTTCTTTATATTCGGATAATTAAAACGCTTTGCCATGCTGAAAATTAATGACCTAAAATCCGGCGATCTCATCATGGTAGATGATGAGGGTGTCAAAAGAGAAGGAACAGTTGTAAAGATCAATCATGAAGAGGGCATGGCCCTAGTTGATAACGGAGTGCAGGAGTTTTGGTATAGTCCTGAGGAAATGACCTCGATCCCGCTTGATGAAAGTCAATTATTGAAGCTGGGATTTACCAAAGAGGAGATGGATGGGGCCATGAAGTATAAAAAAGACTCTTTCAGGCTCGTGACCCCGAAAAAAGGAGATTTCAACAATATCGAGATGTGGTGGAGGGAGGATAAGCGGCATTTTAGCTTCCCGCTGGGGGTTCATGAACTACAAAATCTGCATCTTTCCATGACTAAAGTCCATCTCGAAAAGGCCTGAAAGCCAATATTTGCCCCTTATTTTGAGTATCAACGTCTTTTTTCCACATAGACCCCGAAAAAGATTCGGGGTTTTTTCTTTTTTCGGGAGCATCCGCCTATCTTTGCAGCCCTAAAAATTGTATGTCGAAACAACCCCTTATTAAACAGGATGGAGTAATCCTGGAAGCTTTATCAAACGCCATGTTCAGGGTGAAACTTGAAAATGGCCACGAGATACTGGCAACTATATCAGGGAAAATGAGAATGCACTATATCCGCATTCTGCCGGGAGATAAAGTGGGAGTGGAGCTTTCGCCATACGATCTGACAAGAGGAAGAATCAATTTTAGGTATAAGTAAATAGCTGCGAGCTATGCGCTTTGAGCCACTAGCTCGAAGCCCAAAGCTCAAAGCTCAAAGCTAAAAATTATGAAAGTTAGAGCATCGATTAAAAAGCGTAGTGCAGATTGCAAGATCGTTCGTCGCAAAGGCAAGCTGTACATCATTAACAAAAAGAATCCCCGCTTTAAACAAAGACAGGGATAATTGACAATTTGCCAATTGCTAATTGCAAATTGAATTAAAGGAATCTAAAAAGTAAAAAGAAAAATATGGCTCGTATTGCCGGTGTTGACTTACCAAAAAATAAAAGAGGCGAAATAGGTCTTACCTATATATATGGTATTGGCCCATCTACTGCCAAGTACATTCTTGACAAGCACAGTATTGATCGCAGCAAGAAAGTGCATGAGTGGAATGATGATGACCTGAATGCAATCCGTAACACTATCACTGAAGAGTTTAAAGTGGAAGGTCAGTTGCGTTCTGAAGTGCAAATGAGCATCAAGCGTTTGCTTGATATCGCTTGCTATCGTGGTCTTCGCCATCGTAAAGGTCTCCCGGTTCGCGGCCAGCGCACTAAAACCAACAGCCGTACAAGAAAAGGTAAGAGAAAGACGGTTGCGGGTAAAAAGAAGGCACCTAAGAAATAAGAATGAATGGTCAATTGGCAATTGCCAGTTGACTGTTTCCATTTATACAGACCTGGTAAAATTGAATCAGCGCCGGATAGCTTAACAGGTCAGCAGGAGGGTTGATTCAGTCCCGATAAATATCGGGATCATTTAAAAACAACGATTACCTCAGAACAAAAAACATGGCAAAAGCACAAGCACAGCAGGTTAGCGCAAAAGCAGCTGCTAAGAAAAGAGTGGTGAAAGTGGATGCATACGGTGATGCTCACATTTCTGCTACATTCAACAACATTATCATCAGCCTTACCAACAAGAACGGCCAGGTTATTTCCTGGAGCAGTGCCGGTAAAATGGGTTTCAAGGGTTCTAAAAAGAACACTCCCTATGCCGCACAAATGGCCGCAGCCGATGCTGCAAAAACAGCCTTTGATGCTGGTTTGAAAAGGGTTGATGTATATGTAAAAGGTCCCGGCGCCGGTCGTGAAAGCTCTATCAGATCTTTATCACAATCAGGTATCGAGATCGTGATGATCAAAGACGTAACTCCGTTACCACATAACGGTTGC
>DASVNY010000686.1:0-2845 GCA_036383615.1 Chitinophagaceae bacterium | reverse complement strand
TACCGATATCAGAACATTATTTGCTTCTGTTCCGGAGGCTAAGATCAGGGGATACAATGCGGGGCGTTTTTCTTTTAATGTAAAAAGCGGCCGCTGTGATGTGTGTGAAGGTGGTGGTATGAGAGTGATCGAAATGAATTTTTTGCCGGATGTGTACGTGCATTGTGAAAAATGTAATGGCAAACGGTATAACCGGGAAACACTGGAGATACGCTATAAAGGAATGTCAATTTCCGATGTGCTGGATATGACGGTGGAAGAAGCAGTTGAATTCTTTCAACCCGTTCCTTATATCTATCGCAAAATAAAAGTGCTGGAAGAAGTGGGTTTGGGTTATATCACATTGGGTCAGTCGGCCGTAACACTTAGTGGAGGAGAAGCACAGCGGGTCAAGTTATCAACTGAGTTAGGAAAACGGGATACCGGCAAAACATTTTATATTCTTGATGAACCGACAACAGGTTTGCATTTTGAGGATATACAGCATTTGCTGGATGTGTTGAATAAATTAGTGGATAGAGGAAATACCGTGTTGGTGATAGAACATAATATGGATGTGATCAAAGTAGCGGATCATATTATTGATCTTGGCCCCGAGGGTGGTGATGGGGGAGGCAGAATATTATTTGAAGGAACGCCGGAGGAGTTAGTGAAGAATAAGGAGAGTTATACGGGGCAGTTTTTGAAAGCTGAATTATAAAAAAAGAGAACCAATTAAGGTTCTCTTTTTTTAGTTATAGAAAATCATTTTATTTCTTTTCTAACTGTTCTGGCTTTATTACCCATACCAAAACAGCTCCACCGATCCCTGCTAAAATTGCAAGGTAAAGCCCGAAACCGGTAAAATTAGATTGCCTGAGGAATTGTATGAGTGCAAACAAACCAGCACCTGCAAAACAACCAGCAGCTATCATTTTCTCCTGGCCAGCATAAGGCTTGGTTTTATCGCCCATCATTAATGTTACAACAGCCGCACCGATAAATCCTATGAAAGTAAGAATTCCAAGATCTCTTAACCCGTTAACAGAGTAACCACCAAAACCGCCAAGTGAAAATCTCCACCACGGTAAGAAAACAGAAATAAGCCCTACTCCCGCAGCTATCAGTGCATATAATTTTTGTTTGTGCATCCCTGTCAGAGGATTTGATTGTGCATTTTGTTCCATAATGAGAAGTTGATTTTGGTTTTGGGCCTACTCATTTGGCTTTTCGGCATCCGCCCCTGATATAAGGGTCAGGTCTCCCGGTTCGGGTCGGATAACCTAAAATAATACTCTTTTTTAGTAAATGCTTTAGTTGGGGGCAGATTTTATGAACGGGATAGTAACATGAAAAAGGCTGTGAGCTATGGGCTATGAGCTTCGGTACCCATAGATCGAAATTGAAATTAAAGCCTCTGAAGCTCGTAGCTCACGGCTCATGGCTTGTAATGGACCGCAGAAAACAGCAGGAAGTGATTGTAAAAATCTGTTAGGGTCCAGCTTTTACTGGTTTTTCACCCGGATACCGGATTAGAACAATTTCCCTGCCTGTCTGCGGATTTCTTAGTTATGGCAAATAAAAGAACTCTCTTTGGTCAGTTGTCAGTTGTCTGTTGTCGGGTGTCAGAGACTTACAATTTTGCCTGGCATCTGACACCTGACAACAGACAACTGTCAACTGAAAGACTGTTCCAATAAGCGGAGCAAAGGGTGTTTAATAAAATTGTAATACAAAATGAGAGTACCAATAGAGAACGGATCAGGGTTATCAACCAGGTATCAGATTTTATTAAGCCCTCTGCCGCTTACCGGAACAGCGCTATAATTCGTTTGTAAAGAACTTATCTTATTTCAAACTGGCCATTGGCCGTTTCATCATCTCCGCAAAAAACCCTGAACTGGTAACGACCTTTTGTCAACCCTTCAAGGAGTTGGTGGTCCTTTTCTTTCATTTTAAAATTCTTCAGCAGGGTTCCGTCAAGATCAAAGACAAAAAAGTCTATTTCTTTCCCGTCATTTTCTTTCGCGATCACATGCATGCTGCGTTTGAAAATGTCAGGATAGATCTTTACTACATCATTGTTACGGGAAGTAGCGACTGTTTTTGATTTAGTCTTTTTGGCGGTAGCTTTTTCACCTGGATCTTTTGGGTTCTCAATTCCGGGTATGGAATTGCTCCCGGCAAAAACCGGGTTACCAATAATAAGACCGGCGCTTAAGCCAAGTGTAATTAAAGCCTTTGTACGGTTGAGTACAGATTGTTTCATAGCGGTTCGGTTAAAGTGTATATTAAAGCTTATTATACAAGTCTTAATAAAACACAGGGCATCTCAACTGTCTTCTGATTTTTGCATTCGGAGAGTTGGCGCCATTTATCCTCCAACCAAAACGCAACATGCCTGAAAAGAATGCATCATTCTCTGTTGGGTCGCCTCTTTGTTTATTGATATAAGGACGATTAACTGTTGGGTTATAGAAATTTTCCCTGTACATCAGCTGGCGTGCCATCACTGCCTGGTCGGGCGTGAGATAAGTGCTGAACAATGCAGGGTCGATATAAGTGGTACTTACATCATCAATATAATCGGTAAATGTTTTACGGTGCAGGATCTCAAGACCTACATACATATTTTCTTTGATATAGAATTTGGCGCCGAATCCCATCGGGATCTCCTGCTGCCAAAGTTTATATTCTTTGCGGTCAGGATATTCAGCCATGCCCTGGCCCTCCAAACGGAGCGGTTTCAGGTCCACCCACTCGCGACGACCGTTGGGATGAATATACTGTCCCTGCGGGTTATAATGGAACATACCAAAACCTATCAGACCATAAGGTCTCAGCTTGTGTTCTAACCCATCGTACA
>DASVNY010000685.1:0-6720 GCA_036383615.1 Chitinophagaceae bacterium | reverse complement strand
CGATACATTCTTCGACAAGTTCAGGGGATGTATCGCAATGTGCGCAAGAGATACGCGATGAACCAAAGTTATACCTTGACTAAAGGAGAAGTCGTTTTTCCCTGTATGGCTTTAATGATCCTATCTATATTTTTTCGCAGGGTTGTCTCTGTTTTAATATTATTCAGATACCGATTGATCTCTTTTTGGCGGGAGGCACTAAGCGCATTAAAGGTCTTCAGCAATTCATTTTGCTGTAATGCTTTTTTAAGTTCCTTATGCATTGGAACATTTTTATTTCTTTCCAATGTATCCTGCTCAATAATAAAATGAGCCATTTTGCCAATGGCGGTATCACCTCCCTTTAGCATCGGTCCATTCACATACAACCGGTATTTATCATCTTTTACCGGGCAAAGTGTTTGTTGAAAGAAATGACCATTGATCGTTCCTTTCACAGGAATATATCCTTTAGTGGCTATAAGATCTGCTGTAATATTCAAGGGAACTTTCACACAAGGGTTGATCCCTGCTTTATAGATCTTTGCTTTGAATGAAAAACTCACCAGGTGCTGGTATTAATGAAGACTGATGATCCGTTTCATTTTCCATTGACCGTTCATTTGCTGCCAAACACCGATATAGCGACCAGGATGTGAAGGAGCATTGGGTTCTTCTTTATTGAAAAATTTATGTACACCCATTACAACGGCACCAAAATCTTTGATGGGATATACTTCCAGGTTGCCGGGAACTTCGATACGGGTTACTTTGCCACAGACATTATTCTTTATGGCTTCGAGTATCTGCGGTTTGGATGTAGATAATCCTCCTTTGTCGTGGTAAAACTCAATACTGTCAGAAAAAAAACCAGCCTGTGTTTCCATATCGCAGCTGTTATAAGCCTGCCAGTAAATACTATCCAATGTTTTGAGTGTTTGATATAATTCCTCCGAATCGGGTTTATAAACATAAACTTCCTTTTTTTCTTCTGCAGGTGGTGGCTGTTTTGATGAACAGCTTAGAATAAGAGATATAATAATTGACAACGAAAGAAGCGGTTTGAGTTTCATGGTTATGTTTTATGATTCTTTGCTCTTATTGCCTGAAGTAACCATAAGTCCCCAAAGAATAAGAGCAGCAATAATGATAAAAACTATTTTCATGCTTTTTGAGTTAGTTCATCATATGCAGCCCCCAATGGTCTTGAAAATCCATCACCCTTCCATTCCGTTTCGCCGGGTAGCTCAGTGGTTTTTAATATTTCCTCTTTTGTTTTGCCAGCTTTGATCTCTTGTTCAGCAAACTTTAAAACACGACCCAAGTAATCCTGGAATTTTTTCAGGTCATCTGCTGTGCCGGTTACTTCATAACTCGTGCCCGAATGGCCATATACATACAATGTCTTCCTGTCAAATTTATTCAATGCTTTATCTAACACTTCCATCCAGCTTTTCATATTGGCCCCTGCGCTACGATCAACATAGGGGTGACGACGATTGAACAACAGGTCACCCATGTGAACGATATTGGCGTGTTTAAAATGTACGAGGCTATCACCATTGGTATGGCCGGCGCCAAAATATTGCAGGCATATTTCTTCTTTTCCAATTTTCTGGCACCAGGTATCAGTATAGGTTTGATCGGGATAAAGCTGTTTGTCTTCGTTCTTGTTTTGTTTAGCTGCTTTTTCCTGGTTGATCTTTGAATTGGCATGAGCCAGCACATGTTCAGCGATCCCTTTAAAAGAAATATTACCGCTGCTATGATCGCCGTGATGATGCGTATTGATCAACAGCTTGATCGGGTTCTCACTCTTCTTCTTTAACTCATCGATCAGGTGTTTGCTTTGATCGGGGAACTGTGAATCAACCACGGCAATTCCTTTTTTTGATAAGAGAAAAGCAATGGTGCCACCCCGTTCGGTAAAAATTCCGATATCATTTCGCAGCATGGTTATTTTCCAGGGATCCTGGAACAAGTTTGTTATCAATTTTTGTTGTGATAATGTTAGGGCAGCAAACGTAAAAGCTGAATTTTGAAGAAATGAACGGCGATCCATATCGAAGAGTTTTAGTGAAGTTAATAAGCTTTGAGCTGTGAGCAATGAGCTACGAGCTTCGAGACCAATAGTTCGAGAACGAAATTGTAGCCTCCAAGCTCATGGCTCACAGCTCATGCTCACAGCTTGAAGCTGCTAATATTCAAACTTTCTCAGCGAGGGGGCTTTTATCCAGGTAACAATTACCACCAGCAAGGTCATGGCCCCGCCAAAAACAACGGACGGAACAGTGCCTAAGGCCCTTGCCATAAAACCGCTTTCAAACTGTCCCAGCTCATTACTGCTGTTGATGAACATCGAATTGACACTTGATACTCTTCCACGCATTTCATCCGGCGTGGTTAGTTGTAATATAGTTCCTCTTATCATTACACTTATGCCATCGCACATACCTGCAATTACCAATGCAAAGAAAGAGAGCCAGTAAAGTTTGGAAAGACCAAACACGACAATACAAATACCAAATCCCGCAACTGCATACATCAGGTTATAGCCCTGTCTTTTTCTCATGGGGCGCAGCGTAAATAAGGTGATGATGATAACAGAGCCAATATCGATCGCTGCATTTAATAACCCAAAACCCTGGGGTCCTCCTTTTAAAATAAACTCATTGTATTCGGGTATCAATGCTTTTACGCCACCGAATAGAACGGCAAACAGATCAAGCGAGATAGCGCCGAGCATTATCTTATTACTAAAAACAAATCGCAAACCTTCTTTCATGCTTTCCCATGTTTTTACACCTTTTGCATTATAAACGACAGGTTTCTTTTTTATCACGGAGATCATCGCCGCTGCAAAAAGAATATAAGCAAGGATGATATAGTAGGTGTTATGTACGCCGAACCAATAAATAAAAAAGCCGGCGGAAGCATGACCCATTATCGAAGCCGCCAGCCAGGTTGATGAACTCAGGTTGGCAGCAAAATGAAGGATGTTTCTTGGCACTAATTGGGAAAGTATGGCATTGGTGGCCGGTCCTGTAAAAGCCCTGATGGCACCGGTAAAGAAGATGACCATATAAAAGAAAAGCTGGGGCGATTTTGGATGTACCGTGTTTTCAAACCAGGAGGAGGTGATGATAATAAGCGCCACCACACAAACGGCATACAATAAAATACCTCTTATAAGCAAGGTGCGTTTGTCTGATTTGTCAATGATATGGCCGGCATATAGTGCCAGGCAAAATACCGGTACAAACTCTGACAGTCCTGCTATTCCAATAGAAAAGGAACTATGTGTTAATTGAAAAAGCTTATAGCCTGCCACAGTGCCCACCATCATTAACCCCATGATGAGAAAAAAACGGGCAATGATGAAGTAACGAAATTCTTTGTGTTGTAATGGTTGGAGGCTCCCGGTTCGAATCAATGATGACATTCCTTCAAAGATAAAAGGAAATCGTGGTTCTTTGCATTAAGGCAGTGTAAGATAATGCTGCCCGTCTTCGTAATCCTTGCTCAGCGCATCAATCACAACCTTTAAATGTTTTTCATTGCCGAGAAAGTCGGCATTGCTGGCATCTATGAAAAGGGTCTTGATATTATGCTGCTTGATATAATGCGTGTAAGTTTCCTGCAGGTTGAACAAGTATTCATCGGGAATATTCTGTTCATAGGTACGATTACGCTTTTTGATATTGGCCTGTAGTTTATTTACCGGCGCATGCAAATAGATCAGGATATCCGGTTGCACCAATTGCTGGTGAATAATATCGAACAAACGCTGGTACAAACGAAATTCATCATCAGGTAGGGTCACTTTGGCAAACAACAGGCATTTGGTAAACAGGTAATCAGAAATAGTGACGCTTTGAAAAAGATCTTTTTGTTGCAACAGGTCCTTTAATTGTTTGAACCGTTCGGCCATAAAGAACAATTCAAGCGGGAAAGCATACTGTTTCGGATTTTCATAAAACTTGGAAAGAAAAGGGTTGTCGGCAAACTCTTCAAGGATCAATCGGGCATTATAATGCCTGG
This sequence comes from Chitinophagaceae bacterium, assembly GCA_036383615.1. Classification (GTDB taxonomy): domain Bacteria; phylum Bacteroidota; class Bacteroidia; order Chitinophagales; family Chitinophagaceae; genus CADEDV01. The sequence goes on along the minus strand of DASVNY010000685.1, from coordinate 2,700 downwards.
ATAGCAGGTTCGCCAGCGTTGTTTTGCCTGCACCAATATTGCCTTCTATGGTTATAAAGTGATAGTTCATGTGTTTGCGCAAAATGTATATCCGCTATTGCTTCGACTCTATATACTTTTGCATTTTACATTTTAAATTCTACATTTTACATTTCCCCGGCGAAGCCACAAAATAAAGGAAATGAATGTTGCCAATCGGGCCACTAAATATCTTGTGGATAAATCAGGAGATCTTTCTTACTTCCAGTTCATCTTTACATTCTTCCAGCAGTTGGTTGATTGTTTTATTAAACAACGGGTGAAGAATATCTCCGGCGATCTCGGCCAATGGCAGCAATGCAAAACGACGATGCTGCATTTCGGGGTGTGGCAATTTTAAGAAATGATAATCGTGAACCTCATTATTAAACAGGAGGATATCGATATCAATAATGCGGGGACCATATTTTTCTTTCCTGACCCTTCCCATCATTTTTTCTATTTTCAGTAAACGCCGGATCAGCTGTTTGGCGTTCATCGTTGTACTTAATGCCAATGCCTGGTTCAAAAAGGCCGGCTGATCTGTTTTTCCCCAGGCGGCTGTTTCGTATAAAGAAGATGCCCGGGTAATAATACCACACTGTTCGCCTATCAATTCCTGGGCTTTGGCAAGGTTTTCCTGCCTGTTGCCCATATTTCCTCCTGTCAGGAGATATGCTATGTTCATTTTTGGATCCATCAACGGTTCAAATATCTTTATTTTTGGTGTTCACTAATCATGAAGTCATGAGAAGCTTTTTCAAAACTTTTTTTGCCGCATTATTGGCATTGATCATTTTCAGTGTACTGGTCTTTTTCCTGGTGACAATTTTTATTGGCAAGCTGGCTAAAAGCGATCAACCAGCTGTGCATGCTCATTCTGTGCTGGTGCTTGATCTTGGCCATCAGTTCAAAGAACAGATGCAGGAGAATCCGCTGGCACTATTGAGTGGCGACAAAGAAAAAAATATTCCCGGCTTATATGATGTGGTTCGCCTGCTTCGCGAGGCGAAAAACGATAAAAGGGTTGAAGGCATTTTTATAAAAATCAACCCAAGCTCCAATGGTTTTGCTGCCAGCGAGGAAATAAGAAATGCGCTGCTGGATTTCAAGGAAAGCGGCAAGTTCATTATCGCACAGGGGGATATCATCACACAAAAAAGTTACTCGATCGCTAATGTGGCTGACAGGATATATGTAAGTCCGCAGGGATTTGTTGAATGGAAAGGGATGAGCGTGGAATATGCTTTTCTGAAAGGCACATTGGAGAAACTGGATATCGAGCCACAGATATTTTATGCGGGCAAGTTCAAAAGCGCAACAGAACCTTTTCGCAGTGATAGGATGACAGACGAGAACAAGCTGCAAACTTCTGTATGGATAAATGATCTCTATACGGATTTCTTACAAAAAACGGCTGAGGCAAGAAACCTCGATACAGCGGTATTGCGTCAATTGGCGGTGGAAGGAAAAATACAGACTGCTAAAGACGCGAAAGATAATAAGCTGGTGGATGATGTAAAATATGATGATGAAGTAAAGGACGAAATGAAAAAGAGGTTGAATGTCGGGAAATACGAGCGGTTGAATTTTATCAGTATCAGTAATTACATGGCGGCTACAAAATATATCAAAACAGGAGGAGAAAAGATCGCGTTGATATATGCTGAAGGAAATATTGTGGATGGAAAGGGTGACCAGGGTTCGATCGGTAGTGAAACTTATCGCACATTGGTCCGTAAAGCGAGGCTGGATAAAAGCATCAAAGCAATCGTGTTTCGTATCAACTCCGGCGGTGGCAGTGCATTGGCCAGTGAAAATATCTGGAGAGAGCTGGCATTAGCAAAAGAAGAAAAACCTGTGGTGGTAAGTTTTGGTGATGTAGCGGCATCCGGTGGTTATTATGTGGCCTGTGCAGCCGATAGCATTTTTGCGCAAAAAGGAACGATCACCGGTTCTATTGGTGTGTTTGGCATTATTCCTAATATGCAGGCATTCTTTAAAAATAAACTCGGGGTAACTTTTGATGGTGTAAGCACAGGGCCTTTCGCGGATGCGCCAACAGTGACCAAACCCATGAATGAGCAGGAGAAAAAAATGTTGCAGGCCGAGATCGAAAATATTTATGGCTTATTCAAAAAAAGAGTGGCCGAAGGAAGACGAAAGGATACTGCTTATATTGAAACGATCGCACAGGGAAGGGTGTGGACGGGTATCCGTGCAAAGGAAATAGGATTGATCGATCGTTTTGGCGGTATTGATGACGCCGTTCGCTCTGCAGCGGCAATGGCAAAATTGGGAGATTACACCGTGAGTGAATATCCGGAGCCACAAAATGTGTTTGACCAGCTATTTGGTAAAACCAACCCGATGAGTCAAAACAGCCAGATAAAAGAAGAGATAGGAGAGGATTATTATAAACTTTACCAGGAACTGAAACGGGTGAAAGAGATGACCAATAAGGCGCAGACGAGAATGCCGTTTGAGTTTTTTATTCGTTAGGGAAGACGGGAAGTCGGAAAGTCCGAAAGACAGGTAGCTTCCCGTCTTTCTGTCTTCCCGTCTTTTCTAACTTTCGGACTTTCTTAAATACATTTGCGCCACAACCGTCTTCATGTCCAAACCATACAGCCAGTCAAGAGCTTTATGGGCCATTACAAGGGCCAGCTTTAAAGCGATCTT
>DASVNY010000684.1:0-3687 GCA_036383615.1 Chitinophagaceae bacterium | reverse complement strand
GCGATGATACATGCCACTTCTTCTTTCACCTCCGGCGGTGTGTCGAGATTGAATATTCCTGAAATGGTAATGTCCGACGGTCCTCATGGTGTGAGAGTGGAACATGGAAGAGACTGGCAGGCCGACAGGAACGTTTATGATTCGGGAACCTATTTGCCTGTCGGTGTTTGCCTCGCAGCAACATGGAACCCAACACTGGGATATGAATTTGGTAAAGTATTGGGCAGTGAAGCAAACTATCGTGGCAAGGATGTGATACTGGGTCCCGGTATCAATATCATTCGCACCCCACTCAATGGAAGAAACTTTGAATACCAGAGTGAGGACCCCTTTCTTATTTCCAGGATGGTGGTAGGATATATTAAGGGCGTGCAGGACATGGGCATCTCGGCCTGTGTAAAACATTATCTCGCCAATAACCAGGAAGTGAACCGGAACTTTGTGAATGTGCACATGAGCGAAAGAGCCTTACGTGAAATTTATTTACCCGGTTTCAAAGCTGCGGTAACAGAAGCGAATGTGAACACCCTGATGGGTTCTTATAATTTATTCAGGGGGCAATGGGCCACACAGAATGATTATTTGATCAACCAGCTATTGAAAAAGGAATGGGGCTTTAAAGGCGCTGTGATCAGTGATTGGGGTGCCGTGCATAATACGATGGAAGCATTATGGAACGGCTGTGATATTGAAATGGGAACTGACCTGGGCATGTTGCCCAATCCCAATTATGGGAAATTTTTTATGGGTGATACAGTTACCCGATTAGTACAGGCAGGAAAAATACCCGAGCGGATATTAGATGAGAAAGTAAGAAGGATATTATATGTAATGGAGAAAACAGGAATGCTGGGAGGAAAAAGAGTTAAGGGCGAATACAATACAGCAGTGCATCAGCAGGTGGCGAAGAAAGTAGCAGAAGAAGGGATTGTGTTATTAAAAAATGAAGCCGGTCTATTGCCTTTATCATCTTCCGCAAAATCAATTGCTGTTATTGGCTATAATGCCGAAAGAAAACAATCAATGGGAGGAGGGAGTTCACAAGTAAAAGCATTTTATGAAGTCACACCATTGGAAGGACTCAATAAAATAAAATCAGCAGGCACTACTATAACATATGCGCAGGGTTATAAAATTGAAAGAGGCGCTAAAGCCGATGCAGCGATGATACAGCAAGCCGTTGATGCGGCATCAAAAGCAGAGATCGTTATTCTTGTCGGTGGCTGGACGCATGGCTATAATTATAGTGTATGGAGCGACAATGCCTATGATGCGGAAGACACTGATAAACCGGATATGAACTTGCCCTTCGGCCAGGATGAGTTGTTCAGGGCGGTACTAAAAGCAAACCCCAAAACGGTAATAGTATTAATGGGTGGCGGACCGGTTGATATGTCTGCCTGGATCGGTGATGCAAAGTCGGTCGTGCAGGCATGGTATCCCGGCATGGAAGGAGGAAATGCATTGGCGTCGATAATCTTTGGCAAGCTCAGCCCTTCGGGCAAATTGCCAATGAGCTTCCCAAAAAAATTAATGGATGTGCCGGCACATAAACTGGGCACTTATCCGCATGATGAAAAGAAGAATCTCTACTACTATGATGATATTTATGTTGGCTATCGTTATTATGATACCTATAATGTAGAACCGGAATTTGCATTCGGCCACGGCTTGTCTTATACAAATTTCCAATACAGTAATTTGAAACTACAGGCTGCTGGTAAAAAGGTTACGGCTACGTTCACAATAAAAAATACAGGCAAAGTTGCTGGTGCAGAAACCGCGCAAGTGTATGTACATGATGTGCAAAGCAGTTTGCCAAGACCGCAGAAAGAATTAAAAGGATTTCAAAAGATATTTCTTCAACCGGGCGAAACAAAGCAGGTAAGCATTATTCTTGATGAAAATGCTTTTCAATATTTCAATGATGTGATGAATAAATGGGTATTTGAACCGGGTGCATTCGAGATAAAAGTGGGTGCATCATCAAGAGATATACGACTCAATGGTAAAATAAATTTGTGATCCATGAAAATGCTGAGAGAAGGAGCGATATTATTATTGGCGGCATGTATAAGCAGCAATACCGGTTGCGATAAAAAATCAGGCGGAGGCACAGCCAATCCTCCGGTTGATCCGCCGGCACCTGTTGTTTCAGATATCGATTACTGGATCACGAAAGGAGATCAGTCAGCTTTATTGCAAAAACAAATTGCTCCGCTTGTTTTTGGTACTACAGGAAATACGCACCCGGTGGTTGAAGTTGATAGCACACAGGAATATCAAACCATTGATGGATTTGGCTATACACTTACAGGTGGCAGTGCCGATCTGATCAATAGTCTTACCGCAACAGCCAGGCAAGGTTTATTGAATGAATTATTTTCTGTCAATAACGATGGGATAGGGGTGAGTTATTTACGTATCAGCATTGGAGCATCAGATCTCAGTGCGCAAGTGTTCTCTTACAATGATATGCCTGCGGGGCAAACAGATCCATTATTGACTAATTTCAGTTTAAGTCATGATGAAACAAATCTTGTTCCTGTTCTTAAAGAAATTCTGCAAATAAATCCATCTATTAAAATCATGGGTTCTCCCTGGTCGGCGCCCACCTGGATGAAAGACAATAATAATTCAGTCGGTGGAAGTTTATTGCCGCAGTATTACAACGCCTACGCTAATTATTTTGTGAAATATATACAAGCGATGCAGGCAAAAGGAATTCGTATTGATGCGATCACCGTGCAGAATGAGCCTATGCATGACGGCAATAATCCGAGCATGAAGATGACGGCAGCGCAACAAGCGGCGTTTATAAAAAATAACCTGGGACCTGCTTTTCAAACAGCCGGTATCAGCACTAAGATCATCGTATGGGATCATAACTGTGATAACCCCGGTTATCCTCTTGAAGTATTAAGTGATGCGGCAGCAAAACAATATATTGATGGTTCCGCTTTTCATTTATATGGTGGCGATATCAACGCATTGTCGCAGGTAAGAAATGTACATCCTGATAAGGCGCTTTATTTTACCGAGCAATACACTTCTTCAACAGGTGGATTTGCAGGTGATCTCCGATGGCACTTAAAGAATGTTATCATTGGCTCGATGCGCAACTGGAGCCGTAATGCATTGGAATGGAATTTAGCGAATGATGCAACGTACGGACCGCATACTCCCGGTGGTTGCACTGTTTGCAAAGGCGCATTGACGATCAGTGGGGCGAGTATCACGAGAAATGTCGCTTATTATATTATTGCACAGGCATCGAAATTTGTGCCTGCGGGTTCAGTGCGTATCAGCAGCAGTCCTTATGGCAGCATTCACAACGTTGCCTTTAAAAGACCGGATGGTAAGAAAGTGCTGATCGTTTTGAATGATGGCATTTCGGCGCAAACTTTTAATATTAAATTCAAAGGTAAATGGGTGGTCACTGCTTTGGATGCCGGGGCCGTGGGTACTTATGTTTGGTAAATCATTATCAAAAAAAATGACTATGAAAATGATCGCTGTTTTATTCCTGCTAACCTGCCTTGCCTGCAGCAAAGGAGGTGGTTCCGGTGATGGCGCACAGCCTACCGTTTCTATTGTTACCTCTGTCAATCAATCAGAAGGTAATAGTGGAACAACCGCTTTTAATTTTACGGTAACGCTGAGTAAGGCTTACTCAAAGCAAGTAAC
>DASVNY010000683.1:0-1632 GCA_036383615.1 Chitinophagaceae bacterium | reverse complement strand
TGTACGGGCCCGCTCGATCGCTGTTTCATTCAGGTCGGTGCCGAATATCTGCACCGGGATGGTCAGCGATTTTGCTTTTAAATAATCAAAAAGACAAATGGCCAGTGAATAAGATTCTTCGCCATTAGCACAGGCGGGAACCCATATCCGGAGAATATCGCTCTCTTTCCTGTTCTTTAATAAAGCAGGAAATATTTTTTTGATGAGCGCCTGGTAAACGGCAGGATCCCTGAAAAAACTTGTTACATTGATGAGAAGGTCCTTATAAAGCAGGTCAACCTCGTTTGCATTTTCACGGAGGTATTTATTATAGTCATTCAGGTCCTGAAACTTGTTCAATGCCATTCGCCGCATAATGCGACGGTGAACAGTGGTCTGTTTATAATAACTAAAATCAACTCCCTTCTTATTATGCAACACTATCTGGATCTTTTTCAGGGAAGATTCATTGGCCTCAGCCAGTTCATTCAGTGTAAAAATACCCTGTGGGCTTTTGGCGAAAGAAGCCAGTTCTTCAGCGATCCGTTTGCAGGGCAATACAAAATCGGTAAATCCAGAATCGGAAGCTGTTTTAGGCATCCCGGAAAAAGCGGCCGATTCATCCTGGGCAAATGTCACGCCACCGTAAGCTTTTACTGCTTGTATGCCCACGGTGCCGTCCGTGCCACTACCGGAAAGAATGATCGCCACAGCCTTGGTTTGATACACCGGGGCCAGTGCATTCAGGAAAAAATCAATCGAATGATAGCCGGTATTGGTCCTGACCCGTTCCGAAAGCACAAGCATGCCATCGATCACACTCATAAAAGTGTTGGGTGGGATCACATAAATATTGTTGGCATCTATTCTCACCCCGTTCTTTACCTGGTGAACGGGCATGGTTGTTTTTTTAGAGAGCAGTTCTGGTAAAATACTTTCATGATTCGGGGAAAGATGTTGTATGATCACATAGACCATACCCAGATCCGATGGCAGGTTTTCTAAAAGTTCGGACAGTGCCTGTAATCCTCCGGATGAAGCACCGATGGCTACTAATGGGTGCAGCATGGCTTTTTCTTCCGGGCTGGAAATATGTGGTTTGTTCGCAGGAGGGTATTTACTTGCAGATGCCTTCTTTGCCACAAAAAAAATTTTGGTGAAGTAAAGTTACAACTGAATAGAATCTGGAAAACAGGCTAAAATAATGTTTATAGAAAATGAACCCAATAATAATCTACAGGCCTGGCACAAAACTGACTTTGGTTAATCAAACAAACATGTAGTTTTTTAATTTTAATTCCACTATCTTCAGGGGTATAGAGAAATTTTCATGTCTGCCTACACCTACCTTGAACTGCCTTTAGAAACCCTTTACGAATTGCTTATCGTTTCTGTAAGAGAGATGATCACAGCTTCCGAATCACAGAAAGAAGATGCGATCATCGAATTCAGAAGCAAGAAAAAACAGGTGGGGTTATTGATGGATACCATTGAGGAAAGACGTGCGATAAATGGTGAATGATCTTTACCTTTCTCCACCCCATGTGCACTTTAAATAAGGTTTGAACATTATTTTATTCACGAAAAATTATGCACATTTATTTTTTTCAATAGAAAACATCCTATCTTCAATTACCGCTTGGATATTTCCAA
>DASVNY010000682.1:0-2768 GCA_036383615.1 Chitinophagaceae bacterium | reverse complement strand
TGCACTAAAGGATATTGAACAAAAAATGCAGGAGCTCGAAAAAAGAGATAATAATGTGTATCGCGCCATTTTCCAGGCCAATCCCATCCCCGATAGTGCAAGGGCAAAAGAGTTGGAAACCGAACAGGAGATCGCCATTGTTGAAGGGATGAAAGGCGGTGAGCTCGTGAATTCCATCGTGTTTACGTTGAATAACCTTACCCGTCGCATTCATAGCCAGCAGGCTTCCTTTGATGATATTCAAAAATTAGTGGCTAATAAAGAACAGTTATTGACTCATACTCCCGCTATTCAACCGGTGAGCAATAAGGACCTGACAAGAGTAGCATCCGGTTTTGGTTATCGTATCGACCCGATCTATAAAACCACCAAGATGCATGCGGGTATTGATTTCACTGCGCCGCAGGGAACACCGATCTATGCAACAGCAGATGGAACTGTAAAAACAGCGGGCAATACGGGTAATGGTTATGGCAACCATGTTATCATCAATCACGGATATGGTTATGAAACTTTATATGGTCACATGGTGAGAGTGAAAGTAAGGAATGGCCAGGCGGTAAAAAGAGGCGAAGTGATCGGCTGGGTGGGCAGTACCGGTAAATCAACCGGGCCACACCTGCATTATGAAGTACATAAATATGGCGGCAAAATAGACCCTGTCTATTTTTTCTATAATGATCTTACACCTGAACAGTTTGACCTGATGCTGAAAAAAGCAGCTGCAAGCAACCAAAGCTTTGACTGATAGTAGTGTTAAGTCAACTGGATTTTGACGTCTTGTAATCAGCTTCGAGCCATGAGCTTTGAGACCTATAGTTACAATAGCCGAATTGAAGTCTCGCAGCTCGTAACTCATGGCTCGCAGCTTTTTTACCCGGCACTTTAAACTTAACACGACACTAATTCGTGGAAAACTTAGCCCCAACCGCTACAGGGCTGGGTTGTATTTTTACATAACTGTATGGGCAAACCACTTGCACAAATAACATTTGATTTTTCGGCTGAAGAAAGAGCAGCAGCGGAAACAGTAACTCCTGTTATTGTGGAAGAAGCTGCGCCAGTCAATGAAGTGGCTGAACCTGTAGTAGAAATTGAAGCAGTGGCATCAATTAAAAAGGAGAAAAAAACTTCAACCCGTGGGCGGCGCTCCTTAAAAGATATCGGCATCACGGCTGATCTGATACAGATACCAGATGATGAAATACTTTTTCAAAAGCAATATTATTCCATTGGTGAAGTGGCTGTGATGTTCAGGGAAAATCAATCACTGATCCGTTATTGGGAAACGGAGTTTGATATACTACAACCCCGAAAGAATCGTAAGGGTGATCGCTTTTTCCGCCCGGTTGATATTAAAAACCTCGTGATGATCTACGACCTGCTGCGTCGTCGCAAATTCACAATTGAAGGTGCTAAAGATTATCTCAAAAAGAATAAAAAGGCTGAAGAGAAATTTGCAATCATACAATCTCTGCAAAGGATAAAAAGTTTTTTTCTCGAGCTCAAAGCCAGTCTCTGAATTTTATTTCACAATTTACACGCTATTGCACTGATTACTCATTACTCATTACTGATTACTCATTACTCATTACTGATCACTCATTACTCACCACTGACTAACTAAGTTCATTCTCCGACAACTCCTTTGTGAGCTTGGTAAACCCTATCACTTCTCCATCGTCACTATGCAAGGCAGTGATGAGAATGCTACCCCAAAAAATGCTGCCATCTTTCCGGAGCCTTCTTCCTATATGTCTGGCTCTCCCCTCTCTTATAGCGTGGTTTATCAATTGCTCGGGGAGCCCGGCCTGCCTGTCTTGCGGAAGATAAAATAGTCTGAAATTCTGGCCTATGATCTCTGATTCCTTATACCCTTTTATTTTTTCGGCTCCCTTGTTCCAGGTAAGAATAGTTCCATCAATATCCATGAGAATGATCGCGTAATCCTGGATTTCCGCTATCATTTTTTTATGCAATTGTTCCAATATTGCCTTTTTCTCCTGCACCATCTTTGAAAATTAGTTGATAAATATAAAAAGAGAACCAGAAAATAACATATTTATGATGCTATGATATGATTTCCTTTATCTCTTACAATAATCTTGCAACTTTAACGAACCGGCCCTCATCATTTTGACGATCCACTTCTATTTTTGCAACCATACTTAATCATCATGAAGAAAATCCTGGTAATAGCTGTCTTCCTGTTTTCAACCGCCCTTTCCGTTTTGGCTCAAAATCAATACGAGGTTCTTTCAGAAAGACCGAATGAAAAAACATTGAAGGGAATAATTTCCCGGGAAGTGCTGGAAGCCGACACCAGTTTTAAATGGTTTACCGAAAATCAGAAAGGTTATACCCCGCATAGCGAAGGTGTGTCAGCATTAAAACAATACGGCGATTCAATCGAATTGCTTGTTTTTATGGGCACCTGGTGCGAGGATTCTCATTTTATCATTCCAAGATTTTTTTCGCTGGTTGATGCCGCGGGTTTTGATAAAAAACGAATAACACTCATCGGCACCGATCGCAATAAAAAAACATTGAGCCATTTATGCGAGGCTTTGAATGTGAACAATGTTCCTACCATTATCGTAATGAAAGCAGGTAAAGAAGTGGGACGGGTGATCGAATATGGTAAAACAGGAATGTGGGATAAGGAATTGGGTGAGGCTATCACTTCAGGGTTTGGGAAGTAGGGAGAAAAGCCGTGAGCTATGAGCTACCAGCCCCGAGACTTATAGCGGCAATAGCCAAGCTGAAGT
>DASVNY010000681.1:0-3219 GCA_036383615.1 Chitinophagaceae bacterium | reverse complement strand
GTATCACAGCGAACCATACTGATCTCATCAATGATCAATAGCTCGAGCTGTTGCAGCACTTTTCTTTTCTCAGTAGTAAAACGGAGACGGGAGATAAGACCATGCCGGCCAACAACGGAATCGGTGTTTGAAAAATCCTGGTCCGTTGGAACAAAAGGTGAGAACGGGAGCTGAAACAATGAATGAATAGTAACGCCGCCGGCGTTGATAGCTGCAACACCGGTTGGCGCTACTATTGCCATTTGCTTCGGGCAGTTTTTCTGGATGTATTTTAGAAAAGTTGTTTTCCCCGTTCCCGCTTTTCCTGTCAGAAAAATATTGCTGGAGGTTTGGTTTACCAGGTTAGCGGCCAAACCAAACTTTTTATTAGTAGTATCGTAAGTAGTTGTTGTCACAGTTGATTTTTTTGCCACGAAAACACACGAAATAACACAAAGGCTACGTGATGAGCCGCGTGTATTCCATTTTTGATTTTCCAAAGTTTATAATTAATCCTACACGGAAGCCGGAAGCCTTAAGATAATTTAATGTTTGTGATATGGCCATATTGTTAATTCCCTCTTCTCCCGATTTTACCTCCACAACGATATCATCAAACAAAAGGAAGTCAGCCCTGAATTTATGTGGCAGCGTTTTTCCTTTGTAGTAAACCGGGAGTTCATTTTCCCGGATATAAGGCAGTTGGTTTTCAAAGAACTCCCGTTCCATTGCGTCTTTGTAAATAGTTTCTGAAAAACCATAGCCAAGGGTTTTCCAAACATCAATGCAATAGCTCACGATGGCATACATTTCTAGTTTAAAAAGCAAACTCATTGTTATATCGATTTACGTGGTGAGGAGCCTCGAAACCACCAACAGCTTTTCGTGTCATTTTGCGTGATTTCGAAGCCACATTGTTTTAAGGATCAAACGGATTTTGCGCCCAGCAACAGCAATTCGTTTGCCTGGATCTCGGTTATGTATTTTTTGTTTCCATCCTTGTCTGTATAGCTCCTGTTTACAAGCTTACCTTCAAGAGCGATCTCCTTTCCTTTTCCAACATACTTCTCAACGATCTCTGCAATCTTGCCCCAGGCCACTACACGGTGCCATTGTGTTTCGACCACTTTTTCCCCTTTTACATTGCGGTAGCTTTCGCTGGTAGCAACGCTGAATTGTGCGAGTTTTTTGCCCGAGTCAGTTGTGCGTATTTCAGGAGCATTACCCAGGTTTCCGATCAGTTGAACTTTGTTTCTTAAAGCGTACATAATTGATAAATTTTACGGTGATGAATTTTGTTATCTCAGCCAACCGCTTTTATTGCAATTGACGAAACAAAGATGTGATTGCAATGAGGCAATACCCGGTTTTTAGTCGTTTATTCCCGAAGTTAAACGGTTAATAAACGTTTATTACACGGATACTTTTCTCTACTTTAAGGAATTAGAGACCTTATTATGAATCAATCAGGAGCCAGGAGAATTTGTCTCGCGTGTGGAAGTGGTTTGCAGGGGCGGGCAGATAAGAAATTTTGCAATGACTATTGCCGGAATAATTTTAATAATGAACAAAAGGTAAAAAAAGGAACAGCAGAGGTTGTCAGGGCAATCAATAAGATACTGCTCAACAATAGAAAAATACTGGAAGGGCTCTTAAGGGAGGGAGAAGAAAAAATAACTGTAAATAAGCATCGTCTCATCCAGCCAGGATTTCAATTCAAATACTTCACTCATTTATATACCACAGGAGCTGGCAAGGTCTATCGTTATTGCTATGATTACGGATACCTGGAACTTGAGAATGATTGGATCCTTATTGTAAGGAAAAAGGAAAGGCACAAAGAATGATCAACGCCCCATATACACCATCAGGATCTGTACGTCACTTGGATTGATGCCAGAAATGCGACTTGCTTGTCCAAGTGTTCTTGGTTTGATACGTGTAAGTTTTTCTCTTGCTTCGTTGCCGAGGGCGGCGATCTTTTTATAATCGAAGGATTCGGGGATTTCCAATTCTTCCAACTGGCCCATTCTTTTTACAAGCTCTTTCTCCTTTTCTATATAAACATCATATTTCACCTGGATAGAAGCTTGTTCAATGGCATCAGTAGAATAGCCTGTAAGAATATCTGAAAGTTTGGGAAGTTCATCTTTCAGGTCAGACAACTCAACATCCGGCCGCAATAATATTTTTTGCGCCTTTTGTTTTTCAGTAATAGCAGATGAACCGATCCTCTCAAAATAGGGATTGATCTCTGATGGCTCAACCGATAAATCTTTAAGCGAAGATTTTATAGTATCAACAGCATTTCTTTTGTTGATCACTTTATCCATTCTTTCCTGTGAAGCAAGACCAAGACGATAACTTAGTTCAGTCAATCTCAGATCGGCATTGTCTTGCCGCAATAAGGTTCTGAACTCAGCTCTTGATGTAAACATCCGGTAAGGCTCATCCGTTCCTTTGCTGATAAGATCGTCGATCAAAACGCCGATATATGCTTCACTCCTTTTCAAAATAACCGGTTCCAGCTCTTTTGTTTTTTGATGAGCGTTTATTCCCGCCATCAATCCCTGGCAAGCGGCTTCTTCATAACCTGTGGTACCGTTTATCTGTCCCGCGAAAAAGAGATTGTCAATCAACTTTGTTTCTAAGGAATACTTAAGTTGAGTGGGCGGGAAATAATCATACTCTATGGCATAGCCCGGGCGGAACATTTTTACCTTTTCAAACCCCACTATATTACGAAGAGCTTCGTATTGTGTTTCTTCTGGTAATGATGTAGAAAAGCCATTGACATAGATCTCCACTGTGTTCCATCCTTCCGGCTCGATGAACAATTGATGTCTTTCTCTTTCAGCAAAGCGGTTGATCTTGTCTTCAATGCTCGGGCAATATCTTGGTCCCACTCCATCTATTCTGCCGGCGAACATTGGACTCCTGTCAAATCCCGTTTTTAAAATATCATGAACGGTTTGATTCGTATAGGTTATCCAGCAACTTCTTTGTGAAGCTGGTTTTTGCGTATCGAGATAGGAAAAACCAACAATCTCATCATCTCCGGGCTGCTCTTCCATTTTTGAATAGTCAAGACTTCTTCCATCGATTCTTGGAGGAGTTCCGGTTTTAAGTCTGTCGCTTTCAAAGCCAAGTGAAACAAGTTGTTCGGTGATCCCGGTCGCTGCTTTTTCAGCCATTCTTCCTCCTCCGAAATTCTTTTCCCCGATATGGACTATGCCGTTT